>NZ_CALFIG010000214.1 GCF_937876455.1 uncultured Flavobacterium sp. | reverse complement strand
TTGAACGCAAAAAAGAGGTTAAAGCCGCTAGTCTGGAAGATGTTTTTATTGCTATGACCGGCAAAGAATATCGGGATATTTAATGATAAAAAAGGAGCTTCAATTTTAAGAAGCTCCTTTTTTATTTTTTATTAGTTATATATACACCTATTAAAATAATTAGCGTACCAAAGAGTTGTATAGTTGTTACCCCTTCGTGGTCTAATACACTCCAAAAAGTAGCCACCACAGGAATAAGATAGGTCACATTTGATGCAAAAATGGGGGAGGATAGTTGAATAAGTTTGTAAAAATAAATATTAGCCAAACCAGTTCCAACTATGCCTAGAATAGCGACATAAAATAAGGGATGAATGGTGCCAAATGAATTAGGGAATTCACTTGAAGAGATAGAACTAACATTCCAAGAAAAATCGGTAAAATATAAAATACAAAGGGCAGGCACTAATAAAAAAGCAAAATTTCCAACAGTTATAGTGAAAGGCGTAACATCTGAAAGGTGTTTTTTTACTAGATTGATGTTGCTTGCATAACACCAAGTGGCAATAAGTACTAAAATTGTGTACCAATAATTTTTAGAAGGGTTTCCGGAAGCTCCTGCATATACAAGTATGATACACCCAATAATTCCTAATAATATACCAAAAACATGACGCTTTGTAAAAGTAAGCCCAAAAAACACACTTCCAATGAGTAAGGTGTTAAGAGGAGTAAATGAATTTAGTGTAGAACTAATAGAACTACTAATTTGCGTTTGAGCTAATGCGAACAAGAATATAGGTAGAAAATTGCCCAATAATCCTGCAAAAAAAATAGGGACTACATTAGCTTTTGTTATGTTTTTTAATTCTTTCCATCCAATACTTAATAAAAAGATAGAAGTAAAAATTATTCTAAATGCACCTAATTGATAAGGAGTTAAACCACCGTCTAGGCCTCTTTTCATAAGTATAAAAGAACTTCCCCATACTAAAGCTAGTATGGTAAGTATAATCCATTTTGTGTTTTTTGTTTCCATAGGCAAAAAAAAGACTGTCATTAAAAATGACAGTCTAAAGATATACTATTTTATAAGATATTATGCTAATGCAACTCTTTTAAATCCAGTAACAGTTAATGCACCGTCAATAGATTTAACATAAGCAGCCACACTCATAGAGCTATCTTTGATGTAATCTTGGTTTACTAAAGTGTTATCTTTAAAGAAACGTCCAATTTTTCCTTTAGCAATATTGTCTAACATTGCTTCTGGTTTACCTTCAGCTCTTAATTGATCTTTAGCGATTTCAATTTCTTTTTCAATGATTGAAGCGTCTACGCCGTTTTCGTCTAAGGCAATAGGAGCCATAGCGGCAGCTTGCATAGCCACGTTTCTTGCAGCTTCATCTCCACCAGCAACTTTAGCAGAAAGCGCTACTAAAGTAGCAATTCTGTTTCCAGCATGAATGTATGAATTAATGAAAGCACCTTCTAATCTTTCGAAAGCACCAATTTCGATTTTCTCACCAATAACTCCAGTTTGCTCCATTAATTTTTCATTAACAGTGATTCCACCAAAGTCAGAAGCTAAGAAAGCATCTTTATCAGCATAGTTTAAAGCTTGTTGTGCTAAATCAGTTGCTAGTTTAATAAACCCTTCATTTTTACCAACAAAATCAGTTTCGCAGTTTAATGAAACAACAACACCTACAGTGCTGTCAGCATTTACAGCAGCAATAACTGCACCTTCAGAAGATTCTCTGTCAGAACGGTTAGCAGCTACTTTTTGACCTTTTTTTCTTAAAATTTCGATAGCTTTATCAAAATCTCCTTCAGCCTCAACAAGTGCTTTTTTACAATCCATCATACCAGCACCGGTGATGGTTCTTAATTTATTTACGTCAGCAGCAGTGATTGACATTTTATTTATTTTTATAAGTTAATAATTGTATTGTGTTTTGTAAAAAAATAAGTCCCAATACGTAAATCCCAAATCCCAAATAATGTACTAATATGTTGATAGTTAGTGCTTGGAATTTGGAATTTATTTTTTGGAACTTTTATGTTTTTTATTCTTCACTAGCAGCTGCTTCAGCTTGTACAGCTGGAGCTTCTACTGGTTGCTCATCTTTTTCAGCTTTTCTATCAGATAAACCTTCAACAATTGAAGCAGTTACTAAAGATAAAACTTTGTCGATTGATTTTGAAGCATCGTCATTAGCTGGGATAACAAATTCTACTTGACGTGGGTCAGAGTTTGTATCAACCATAGCGAAAACTGGAATGTTTAATTTCTTTGCTTCTTTAATCGCAATGTGTTCTGCTTTAATATCTACTACAAATAGCGCAGCTGGTAATCTTGTCATATCAGCAATTGAACCTAAGTTTTTTTCTAACTTAGCTCTTAAACGCTCAATTTGTAATTTCTCTTTTTTAGATAACGTGTTGAAAGTACCGTCTTTTTTCATTCTATCAATCGAAGACATTTTTTTAATTGCTTTTCTGATAGTAACGAAGTTTGTTAACATACCACCTGGCCATCTTTCAGTGATGTAAGGCATGTTGCAAGCGGCAGCTTTTTCAGCCACGATGTCTTTAGCTTGTTTTTTTGTAGCAACGAATAATACTTTTCTACCTGAAGCAGCGATTTTCTTTAAAGCTTCGTTAGCCTCTTCGATTTTTGCTGCAGTTTTATATAGATTGATAATGTGAATTCCATTACGTTCCATATAAATGTAAGGAGCCATGTTTGGATCCCATTTACGAGTCATGTGTCCAAAATGAACACCTGCTTCTAATAATTCTTTTACTTCTACTTTGTTTGCCATTTTTGTAATAGTTTACGTTCTGTTGACTTAGCAATGATTAAGTAGCGAATATTTCGGTCTTAACCATTTAGATGCTAAACTAACCTCTTTTTGCAGAGATAATAACAACAATTTTAATAAATAATAAATATTAACGTTTAGAGAATTGGAATCTCTTACGAGCTTTCTTCTGACCGAATTTTTTACGCTCTACCATTCTTGGATCTCTTGTAAGTAATCCTTCTGGTTTTAAGATGCTTCTGTTTTCAGCCTCTACTTCGCACATTGCTCTTGCAATAGCCATTCTCACAGCTTCTGCTTGACCAGTTGCACCACCACCATATACATTGATTTTAACATCGAAATTAGATTCGTTGTTTGTCATTGTTAACGGTTGCATTACTTTATACTGTAATGTTGCAGTAGGGAAGTAAGTTGCAAATTCTCTTTTGTTAACTGTAATGTTTCCAGATCCTTCTGTAACATAAACACGTGCTACGGCACATTTTCTTCTACCGATTTTGTGAATAACTCCCATTACTTAAGATCGTTTAGGTTAACGGTTTTAGGTGTTTGAGCTGTGTGTTTGTGCTCTGTACCTACATATACATTTAAATTACGGAATAATTGAGCGCCTAATTTGTTTTTAGGCAACATTCCTTTTACAGCTTTTTCTACTAAAATAGCAGGATTTTTTTGCTGTTGAACTCTAGCTGTTAAAGTTCTTTGTCCTCCTGGATAACCTGTGTGTCTGATGTACGTTTTGTCATCTAACTTGTTACCAGTTAGGTTGATTTTTTCTGCGTTGATAACGATTACATTATCTCCACAGTCAACATGTGGCGTATAACTTGGTTTGTATTTACCTCTAAGTAACATAGCTACTTTTGAAGCAAAACGACCTAAGTTATGACCTTCAGCATCTACTACAATCCACTGCTTGTCTGCAGTAGCTTTGTTAGCTGAAATTGTCTTGTAGCTTAATGTGTTCACTTTGCTAATAATTTTAATTAAACATTCCATTCCCAATTAAGGGAGTGCAAAAGTACAATTATTTATCAATATTACAAATACTATTTAAAATTCTTTTTCCTTGATTGTTAAAGGTTTACTATTTTTTTATATTTTTGAACTCTTAATTAATGAATATGAAGTCAAAAGCTACTTTAAAAGAATTAGCCATAGCATTAGGTGTTTCAACCTCAACAGTTTCTAAAGCATTGAGTGACAGTCCTGAGATTAGTGAACAAACAAAACGTAAAATAAAAGAGTTTGCCCAATTAAAAAATTATAAGCCTAATAGTATTGCTAAAAATTTAAAAAATCAGCGCGCTTACACAATTGGCGTCATTTTGCCTAATATTCTAAATCCTTTTTTTGCTAAAGTATTTTCAGGTATTGAACAGTATGCCAATGAAAAAGGATACAATTTAATTACTTGTACGTCTAATGAATCTTTGCAAAAAGAAAAGCAAATGCTAGAAATGTTAGACAATGGTGCTATTGATGGCTTTATATTAGCATTGGCACAAGAAACGCAAAAAGAAAACAATATTAATCATTTAAAGGATGTGCTAAGAGGAGGCACGCCTATAGTTCTTTTTGACCGTATCTCAAACGAATTAAAATGTGATAAAGTTATCGTTGACGATTATGATTCGGCTTTAAATGCTACTAATTATCTTCTTGAAACAGGAGCAAAAAAAATAGCTTTATGTTCTACAATACATAACTTGAGTGTAGGCAAATTAAGAGAAAAAGGTTATGAGGATGCATTAATGAATAAAGGATTTGTTTTAGATACTCATTTAATGTTGCTTACCGAGAATGAATCTGATTTTGATGCGTCTCTTGAAAATGTATTGCAAGAAAAACCAGATGCCATTTTTGCTCTTGACGAACATGCCTCTGTGGCAGCAATGAAGGCTGTACTTAAAAGAGGATGGCAAGTGCCAAATGATGTCGCGCTTATTGGTTTTGCAGATGGTTTATGGTCAAGGAGATTAACCCCAAGCTTATCCACTGTGAGTCAACATGCACCTGAAATAGGTCAAAAAGCCGCAGCTCTTCTTATTAAAAGAATTGAAGAAGAATTTGATCCTGAAACACAACGTATTTATGTTACGGAAGTAATTAAAACGGAATTGCGTAAGCGAGATTCTGTGAAAAAATTATAAGTCCCAACTATTAAGTTGTTGTACTGCATGGTAAGCGGTTAAGTCAAAATGCACTGGCACTATTGAAATATAACCATTCGCCAGTGCCCATTCGTCTGTATCTTCTCCTTTGTCGTGATTAACAAATTTGCCCGTAAGCCAGTAATATTCTTTACCCATAGGATTAGTGCGCTTATCAAATTCTTCCTCCCAAATTGCTTTCGCTTGACGGCAAATTTTTATTCCTTTAATATTTTCTGTTTTAGGAAAATTAACATTTAATACCACACCTTCAGGTAAACCATTTTTTAATACTTCGGATGTAATTTTTTTGACATATTTTTTTAAGGGTTCAAAATTAGCTTCCCAGCTGTAATTGCAAAAAGAAAATCCAATAGAAGGAATCCCTTCAATACCTGCTTCTACTGCGGCACTCATAGTACCCGAATAAATAACATTTATAGAAGAGTTAGAACCATGATTAATTCCAGACACACAAATGCTTGGCTTTTTTTTCATAATTTCATGGACAGCCATTTTTACACAATCAACAGGGGTTCCCGAACAGGTATAAGCATTCTGAGTGTTTAAAAAACCTGTAAGATGTTCTACGTGTAATGTGTTATTTATTGTAATGGCATGTCCCATTCCGCTTTGGGGGCTATCAGGTGCTACAATAGTAATTTCTCCCAATTCTTTCATTACTTCAGCAAGTGCTTTTAAGCCTGGTGCTGCTATTCCATCATCATTTGTAATTAAGATTGTATTTGCTTTCATAGGGTAGGTGTTAAATTAGTTGCTAAAATATTATTTTTTATTCATTATTAACTTCAAAAATAATAAATTTGTTTTGTTGTAACTTTTTGGAACAATAATTGACTAATTTAGTACGATATTATAAAAATATTAATGGAAAAGTTTATTGAATTTATGAAAAGAAATTATAAAAGTTTAGTAGTAGTTGCTGTATTATCTGCACTATTGTGGGGTTTTATCCCATTCAAAAAACAGGTTGATGGCGATAAAGACAAAATGTTGATGGAATTATTGACATTTGTATTAGATAAAGGACACTATGCGCCTATTAAACTAGATGATGATTTTTCTAAAAAAGCATATGCATCTTATATTGAGTCTTTAGACCCAACAAAGCGTTTCTTTTTACAAGCTGATATTGAGGAATTTCAAGCCTATGAAACTTCAATCGATGATATGTTAGAAGAAAAGAATTTAACTTTTTTCAATTTAACCTATTCGCGTTTACTAAAAAGAATGGATGAATCTAAGAAATTGTATGCTGCTATTCTTTCAAAACCATTGAATTTTAATGAAAACGAAACGCTTGACTTAAATTATGAAAAAATTCCTTTTGCAGCATCGCCAGCTGAATTAGAAGTAAGATGGAAAAAACAATTGAAGTATGCTTTGTTGTCTACCATAACAGATAAAGAGGATTTAGAAAAAGAAAAGAAAGAAAAAGAGACTTCATATGTACCAAAATCTTTTGAAACATTAGAAGCAGAAGCAAGAAAAACGACAAAAGAAAATTTAGATAATAATTTTAGTTTTATTGCAGAATTAACAAGGGAAGATTGGTTTTCAGTGTTTTTAAACGCTGTAGTTACTCAGTTTGACCCGCATACTTATTATTTTTCTCCAGAAGATAAAGATAAATTTGATGTGAGCATGAGTGGAAAATTTGAGGGGATTGGAGCGCGTTTATCAAAGAAAAATGATGCTGTGGAAGTAGTTGAATTAATTAGCGGCGGACCTGCATGGCGTGGTAAACAATTAGAGCAAGGTGATGTAATTATAAAAGTAGGTCAAGGAAATGACGAGCCTGTAGAAATTTCAGGTATGCGTTTAGATGATGTAATCAAAAAAATAAAAGGACCGAAGGGAACGGTTGTAAAACTTACCGTTAAAAAAGTAGACGGAGGTATAAAAGTAGTTACCATTACACGAGATGAAGTGGAAACCGAAGAAACTTTCGCTAAATCAGCAGTGGTAGAGAAGGATGGTAAAAAATTCGGAATTATTTATTTACCAAAATTTTATATTTCTTTTGAAAATAAGCAAAATAGAGATGCTTTCAAAGATGTAGCCTTAGAAGTAGAACGATTAAAAGAGGCTAATGTTCAGGGGATTGTAATGGATTTAAGAGATAATGGCGGAGGGTCGTTAGAAACTGTGGTGAAAATGACAGGATTGTTTATTGAAAAAGGTCCTGTTGTCCAAGTTAAAGGTGCTGGTAGAACACCAGATGTATTGCCAGATAATGATCCAAAAGTGCAATGGTCTGGTCCGCTTGTTGTAATGGTTAACAATTATTCAGCTTCTGCTTCAGAAATTTTCGCTGCTGCTATACAGGATTATAAAAGGGGAATTATTATTGGAAGTAAACAAACATACGGTAAAGGTACGGTTCAAAATGTGTTTGAATTGAATCAATTTGGTGATTTAGGAGCATTAAAAGCAACAACGCAAAAATTCTATAGGATTAATGGTGGTTCTACTCAATTAGAAGGTGTAAAAAGCGATATTGTATTGCCAGATCGATTCAGTTTTATGGAAACCGGCGAAAAAGATGAGAAAAGTGCCATGCCTTGGGATAAAATTGATCCTGCTAAATATGAATTGGTTTCATCTGGATTTGCGCCTCAAATAGAAAGAAGTAAAGAAAGAATTTTGGCAAATGCTCAATTTCAGCTAATAGTAGAAAATGCAAAATGGATAAACGATAGAAAAGAAAATTATGTTGTCCATTTAAATTATAATGATTTCAAAAAGGAGTTTGCCGATATAGAACAACAAACTAAAAAATTTAAAGCCTTACAGAATTATAAAAATAATTTAACCTTTGCTTCATTACCTTATGAACAAGAACTTTTTAAAGCAGATGATTTGCTTAAACAAAAAAGAGAAAGATGGCATGAAGAACTAGCTAAAGACGTTTATGTTGAAGAAGCACTGCACGTAGCAAGTGATTTAACAATAAAGGATGTTAAAGCTTTGGTTAAAACCACTAAAAAGAAAAAAACAAAACAAATAGCTGCCTCACATTAAGATGAGTGAGTATTTAAACCAAACCCCCTAACAATTTGTTAGGGGGTTTGGTTTATTTTTTTAATTAAGTTATTTTTTTTACCATTCATTTACTTTATTGGCATCAAGCTTTATAAAAATAAAAAGCATAATTGTGAATGCCCATAATGAGGAGCCTCCATATGAGAAAAAGGGAAGAGGAACACCTACTGTAGGAAATAGTCTAATTAACATGGCTATATTCACAAAAAAATGGGTAAATAAGTACGTGGCAACACAATACCCGTATATTCTGCTAAATTTGGTTTTTTGCCGTTCTGCTAAATATAAAATACGAAGAAATAAACCAACAAATAAGCCAATAACAATTATATTTCCAAAAAAACCCCATTCTTCTCCAACGGTTGTAAAAATATAATCAGTATGTTGTTCAGGTACAAAACCACCTTTAGTTTGCGTACCTTCTAAGTAACCTTTGCCAAAAAAACCTCCCGATCCAATAGCAATCATAGATTGGTTGAGGTTATATCCTTCCTTTTTCATGTTCACTTCTTTGCCTAAAAGTACATTGATACGATCTTTTTGATGTGGTTCCAAAACATTATCAAACATATAACTTACAGAAAAAGCAAAAATAGATATACCTATAAAAATAAGTAGGTAAACAACTGGATTACGGGTAATTTTTCTGTTCAATCCATAATGAATAATCATGAATAACAAAATAAAGCCAATAAGAAAAGCAGGTTTTATCAGTAATGCTAAAATGAAAGTTATAATGGCTATTGCAGCAGTCCATAAATACCATGAAGGAAGCCCTTCTCTGTATAAAACAAAAATTAAAGATAAAAATATCATTGCGCTCCCAGCGTCGGGTTGTAAAAGAATTAAAAATACGGGAAGGCCTATAATTGCAAA
>NZ_CALFIG010000213.1 GCF_937876455.1 uncultured Flavobacterium sp. | reverse complement strand
ATTTATTGTACCAACAAGTAAAGAAAAAGTTGATAAAATTGAAAATGCTTTTGATAATATGGGCGCAGTAATTCAAACGCATGCATCAAAAACAGGTAAATATACGAGTGTTTCTATACAAGTTGTAATGGAAAATCCATCACGAGTTATTGCAAAGTATCAAGAATTAGCCACCATAGAAGGAATTATTTCACTATAATATAATATGACAAACACCAAAGAAGAAGCCGTTGAATTTTTAGAATATAATTCGCAAAGGGAACATTTAATTATCCCTGAATACGGCAGACACATACAAAAATTAATTGATCAAGTAACAGACATTAAAGATAGAGAAGAGCGCAATAAAGGTGCTAGGTATATTATTACTGTGTTAGGAACGCTTAATCCTCATTTAAGAGACGTACCCGATTTTCAACATAAATTATGGGATCAGTTATTTATCATGTCTAATTTCAAAATGGATGTTGATTCCCCATATCCAATTCCTACAAAAGAGGTAATTGCCTTAAAACCTGAACGTTTAGGTTATCCTCAAAATTTTCCAAAATACAGATTTTACGGGAATAATATTAAGTATATGATTAATGTAGCATGTAAATGGGAAGATGGCGAATTGAAAAATGCGCTAATCATCGTAATTGCTAATCATATGAAAAAATGTTATTTGAGTTGGAACAAAGAAACAGTTACCGATGATGTAATTTTTGAGCATTTATATGAGTTGTCTGATGGTAAAATTAATTTATTAAAATCAGATGAAGAATTATCTACCTCTCAGAATTTAATTAAGGTAAACAAAAAACAATCTAATAAAACACAATTCTTTACCAATAAGAATCAGAAAACCCCAAACCATTCGAATTCAAATAAGAATTTTAAGCAGAATAAAAATCAGAATCGAAAAAATAACAATAGAAAAAACAGCTAAATGGGAACTTTTAAAATTGAAGGTGGCAAACCGTTAAAAGGTATCGTTCAACCACAAGGTGCAAAAAACGAAGCGTTACAAGTTTTATGTCCAGTTTTATTAACATCTGAAAAAGTTAGAATTACGAATATTCCAGATATTATCGATGTAAATAAATTGTTAACATTACTAGGTAATTTAGGTGTAAAAATCAAAAAGAATGCGCCAGGTGACTATACATTTCAAGCAGATGAAGTAAATGTAGATTATTTAGAAACAGAGGCTTTTAAAAAAGAGGGTGGTTCGTTGCGTGGTTCTATCATGATAGTAGGTCCATTGTTAGCAAGATTTGGAAAAGGATTTATTCCGAAACCAGGAGGCGATAAAATAGGCCGTCGTAGATTAGATACCCATTTTGAAGGGTTTATTAATTTAGGTGCTAAATTTAGATACAATAGAGAAGACCATTTTTATGGTGTTGAAAATAAAGGGCGTTTAAAAGGTGCATATATGCTTTTAGATGAAGCTTCGGTAACAGGAACTGCAAACATTGTTATGGCGGCTGTATTAGCAGAAGGTACAACAACAATTTATAATGCTGCCTGTGAGCCTTATTTACAACAATTGTGTAAAATGCTTAATTCTATGGGCGCTAAAATCACAGGAGTGGGTTCAAATTTATTAACTATCGAAGGTGTTGAAGCATTGGGAGGTTGTGAGCATAGAATTTTACCTGATATGATTGAAATTGGTTCTTGGATAGGTTTAGCAGCTATGACTAAGAGCGAAATAACAATTAAAGATGTGAGTTGGGAAAACTTAGGGCAAATCCCAAATGTTTTTAGAAAATTAGGAATTACTTTAGAGCAAAAAGGAGATGATATTTATATTCCTGCTCATACTAATGGTTATGAAGTAAAAACAGATATTGATGGATCTATTTTAACCGTTTCAGATGCACCATGGCCTGGTTTTACACCTGATTTATTGAGTATTATCTTAGTAGTAGCTACACAAGCAAAAGGCGATGTACTTATTCATCAAAAAATGTTTGAAAGTCGTCTGTTCTTTGTAGATAAACTAATTGATATGGGTGCAAAAATCATGTTGTGCGACCCTCACAGAGCAGTGGTAATGGGACATGATTTTGAATCACAATTGAAAGCAACAATTATGTCTTCACCAGACATTCGAGCTGGGATATCGTTGTTAATTGCTGCCCTTTCTGCAAAAGGAACAAGTACGATACAAAATATTGAGCAAATTGATCGTGGATACGAACGCATAGACGAACGATTACGAGCATTAGGTGCAGATATTGTAAGAGTATAAATAAAAAAAGCGACATCACTGTCGCTTTTTTTATTGTAATTTAAGATTTGAAAATCAATACTTAATTACCAGGAATGGTAGTCTTGCTATTTACTAAACATTTTGGCATCTAAACTATATTTACCTACACCCGTGAAAAGCAAGCCCATATATATAATAAAATAGGTAAATGCTGAATTAAATTCAAAACCATTATCTCCTTTTGAAAGTATTTGCATCGGAAATACCACTAAGAAAATGTAAGCCATGCAAAACCCTAACACTAGTAGGCTAAAGCGAGAAAATAAACCTACAATTAGTAATAAACTACAAAATAATTCTGCAAAAATGGTTAAGGATAAAGGTACAGCTCCGCTCATTCCTAAAAAGCTGATATTTTTACTCCAAAAATCAGAAGCAGCCATTTCGTTAAAATGTATTAGTTTTTCGTAGCCATAAAATGCCATTAAAGCACCAATCATCAATCGGA
>NZ_CALFIG010000212.1 GCF_937876455.1 uncultured Flavobacterium sp. | reverse complement strand
CCGATCTAAGATAACTTTATTGTTAAAATCAAAAAAATCTTTTCTATTATAGCGTAATTCTGTTCGACCTTTGAACGAAGAATGAGAAGTAACTAATTCTAATTCATTTAATAAAATATTCTTCTTAGTATAAGTGAAATCTGTTGTTAAATTTTTTACTTCGATACCTCTATGATCTTCAAATGAAAGTTTATAAGCATACGCAGTCACATTAGCTCCTTTAACAAAAAAATCGTCTAATTGACCGTTTAGATTTTTAAAATCGACAACTCGAGTATCTTTTAAATTAGCGTCAATATATCTAAATCGGCTGGCTTTAAGATAAATAGAATTAGCTTTCAATCGAAATCTTCCAGAAGAAGGCTTTCCATCGTCAAAAGCCGCTACAAAACGATCTAAATTCGTATCACGTTCTCCTTTATATTGTATGATTTTAAAGTTTAAGCCATTAAGTCTTAAATCGCCAAAATAAGGATGCCCGCTATAATATAATTTTGAAAAACTTAAAATTGAAGTTTGCAATCTATCAATATGTGCCAAAGTATCTTGGCGATGATCTGTAATTTGAATATCATTTAACTTCACACCACCAAAGGGAGTAACAGCCACTCGCTTAATAGTAATATTGACACCAAAATCTTCTTTTAATGCGTTAGTTGCATAGCTTCCTAATTTTGTTTGTACAACAGGTAATGACAGTAAAATTGCTGCTGTAACTAGTAGCAATAATACGCCAAATAAGAATCTAAAGACTATTTTTCTAACTTTTTTGATGTGTATTTATTTTTATTTTAAAAAAAGAATGTCATTTTTCTTGCTATTAGCAACAAAAATAAGCAATTTTGTAGGACATTCACAATATTGGGAACCAAATTTCATGCCTAACACTAATGAACGATAAAAAAACATACATTTTAGCTATTGAAAGTTCTTGTGACGACACTTCTGCTGCTGTATTATGTAACGATAAAGTTTTAACAAATATAGTAGCTAGACAAAGCGTGCACGAGGCATACGGAGGAGTTGTTCCAGAATTAGCATCAAGAGCGCATCAACAAAACATTGTTCCTGTGGTTGATGTAGCGCTCACAAAAGCTGGAATTACTAAAGATGATTTACATGCTATTGCTTTTACACAAGGTCCTGGGCTTATGGGTTCATTGCTAGTTGGAGGCAGTTTTGCAAAATCGCTGAGTCAAGGTTTACAAATTCCTCTTATTGCTGTAAATCATATGAAAGCACATATTTTAGCACATTTTATAGATGAAGAAGGATATGAAAAACCTACATTTCCATTTTTAGCCTTAACTATTTCTGGGGGTCATACACAAATCGTAAAAGTCTCAAGTTTTTTTGATTTAGAAATAATTGGCGAAACAACTGATGACGCTGTAGGAGAAGCTTTTGATAAAAGTGCAAAAATATTAGGATTACCTTATCCTGGCGGACCTTTAATAGATAAATTTGCCCAAGAAGGAAACCCAAAAGCATTTTTATTTACTAAACCTAAAGTTGACGGATTAAACTTTAGTTTCAGTGGTTTAAAAACTCAAATTTTATATTTTATTCAAAAAAACGTAGCACAAAATCCTAATTTTATTGAAGAAAATAAAGCAGATATTTGTGCTTCCATTCAACATACAATTATTGAAATATTAATGGATAAATTAAAATTAGCTGTAAATGAAACGGGAATAACCCAAATTGCCATAGGAGGAGGTGTTTCTGCTAATTCTGGTATTCGTTTTACATTAAAAGAAGCGGAGAGAAAATATGGATGGAAAACATTTATTCCTAAATTTGAATATACAACCGATAATGCTGCTATGATAGGAATTGTAGGGTATTATAATTATTTAGAAGAAAATTTTTCTTCCAATCAAGTCGTTTCAAAAGCTAGAATTGAATTTTAACGTATGCAATTATTCTATAATTTAGACCTCAAACAAGGTGCAATAACTTTCTTTTTCGACAAAGAAGAAAGCAAACACATAATTAAAGTTTTACGCAAAAAAGAAGGCGATAAAATATTTATTACTAATGGTTTAGGATTTTTATTTGAATCTGAAATTGTATTAGCTTCTGAAAAAAAATGTGAAATAAAAATTGTAAAAGAAACCTTTATTCAACCTACTTCATTTTATAGCCATCTTGCTATTGCACCCACAAAAATGAACGATAGGATGGAATGGTTTTTAGAAAAAGCAACCGAAATAGGCATACACGAAATTACACCTATAATTTGTGATCATTCTGAAAGAAAAGTTTATAAAATTGATCGAGCAGAAAAAATTATTCAATCAGCTTTAAAACAATCTAACCAATATTATTTACCAAAAATTAATGAACCTGTAACTTTTTCTCAGTTCATTAAGCAAGATTTTGAAGGGCAAAAATTTATAGCACATTGTGAGGAAACAGACAAAAAATCATTTAAAACCGAATTGCAAAAAAACACTAACGTTTTGATTTTAATTGGCCCCGAGGGTGATTTTTCTGTTAAAGAAATTGAATTGGCCATACAAAATAAATTTATTCCTGTATCTTTGGGAAACACAAGATTACGAACAGAAACAGCTGCTTTAGTAGCTTGTCATATAATTGCACTGATAAATGAATAAACTGATATTATTAGGGATGTATATTTTTTCAAACTTGGCATTTTCACAAGATATTGCTTTGTTAAAATATTCTGGTGGCGGTGATTGGTACGCTAATCCTACTTCTTTACCTAATTTAGTCAAATATTGTAACCAAAACATTACTACAAAACTCAATCAAAAAATAGCAACTGTTGAACCCGGAAGTGCTGAATTGTTCTTATATCCTTTTGTTCATATGACAGGTCATGGCAATGTGGTGTTTAGTGCTAGCGATGTTGTAAATTTAAAAAACTACTTATCAGCAGGAGGTTTTTTACATATTGATGACAATTACGGAATGGATGAATACATTCGAAAAGAAATGAAAAAAATTTTTCCTGAAGCATCTTTAACTGAAATTCCTAAAAACCATCCCATTTTTCAAGGGCCTTATTCTTTTCCGAATGGATTACCAAAAATTCACGAACACGATAATAAACAACCTCAAGCTTTTGGTATATTTATTGAAAATAGATTAGTACTCTTATATACGTATGAATGTGACTTAGGTGATGGTTGGGAAAATCAAGAAGTACACGGCGATCCCTTTTCTGTAAGAGAGAAAGCACTGAAAATGGGCGCGAATATTATCAATTATGTATTTAATCATTAATTAATTATGTCATTTTTTTACTAAATTGATGTTAATTTAAAAACGGACAATTATGGTTTCTAAAGAAATTTCAAATGCACTATTACGTACACTTTTTATATTAGTGGCTGTTGTTGCAGGATGCTATATTGTTTATTTACTATCAGCCATACTTGCCTATTGCATTTGCGCTATTTTACTAAGTTTTATAGCTCAGCCTATTGCAAAATTTCTACAAAAAAAACTAAAGTTTTCATCTTCATTAGCCATTATTTCGGCTTTACTATTTTTTATTATTGTTAGTATTGGTATTTTATTATTATTCGTGCCCTTAATAATGACACAAAGTCAAAAATTAGCTTTACTAGATCTTGATGTATTACAAAAAAATTATCATATTTTTGTTTCACAAATCGACAATTGGCTGCAATCTTATTCGATAGACTATAAAAAATATATCGATTTTCAAAAATTATCTAAATCATTTAATTTCAGTTTCATTGCAGATATATTAAACACCATCATTGGTTCAATAGGTAACTTTAGTATGGGGCTTTTTTCAACCTTTTTTATTACATTTTTCTTAATGAAAGATCAAGATTTATTATTGAGAAATTTAAAAGCTGTTCTTCCCAAAAATCACCGTTGGCAAATCTTAGCCTCATTACTTAAAATAAAAAATATGCTTGCTCGGTATGCAATTGGACTAGTTTTACAACTTCTAGTTGTTTTTATCCTTTATTTTATTGTATTACTTTGCTTT
>NZ_CALFIG010000211.1 GCF_937876455.1 uncultured Flavobacterium sp. | reverse complement strand
ATTGATCTTTTTTGGTAATACATCGTCAATTGAAGATAAGTTCATATAAAATATCAACAAAGCAATTGTAAAAATTATTTGGAAAAAAAGAAATATTAACTTTTATTTATAATTTGTTAGAGAAAGTTTAGAGCGATAAGTTGTGATTTATTTCTTGGTTTTAAATTTGCAAAAAAAACTGGAAACAAGTAAAAATATAACGGCGGAAGAAGTCGTTAAAATTGTTTATTTAAGGGTAGGATGTGTGCATATGTACCAACTATTACGGTGATTGATAATAGTTGGTGTTTAGTTGAATAAATTAAAGCGCTATTACTAGAAGCTATTTATAGAAATGAAACGTTTAGTTGTTTTGGTTTTTTAATTCTAATTTTTCGGCAAAATAATCACAAAAATCATTCATTGTTGCGGTCATTTTGTCATCGCCTGTTGCCCGTTGAAAGGTGTCTGTCATGGCTACTAATGTTTGATGAAAAAAAAGTTTCATTTCATCCACAGGCATGTCTTTTGTCCATAAATCGATACGAAGCGTTTCTTTGGCTTTAGCATCCCAAATAGACAGTAATATTGTTTTAGCTTCCTCTTGTTCTACTCCACCATCAAGGGCTGTCCAAGTTAGAGTTTCGGGAATATGATTTTCGTCTAAGTTTATATTTATTTTAATTTCGGATGATTTGCTCATTTTCTATATTTTTAGGAACTATTGATAGTTATTAGGTATTATTTTTTTGGTTTGTATTTTGAATTATTGAAAATTTCAATAGGTTCTGTTTTTAACAATTGATCTATCGTAACATTATTGTTTTCCATATAACTCCTTACTATTTGCCAGCCTATCCATTGTCCAACGCGTCCTGGCGATTCCCGATCGATTTCTTCATAAAATTTAGTAAAAGGAGCCTCTTCTATAAAGCGTTGGTAATTCTTAATATTGTTGTCATACAATAATTTTTTTTCGATAAGATAACTCCATATCTGAGCCTCATTTTCTTCACACCATTTGTATTGCAGCGGTGTATATCCTATCTTTTCATAATCTTTAGATTCAGGAATTAAAAGATCTTTTAAATACTGTAATTTACCAAAATAAATCATTTCACTTATCAAGGTTTTATCTTGTGATGGAAGTATTTTTCTGAAGGCAAAATTAGTTACTAGATCAGGTAAAATTTGATTAGGTTCCAAGTTTTGTTTTTGGTAGGCAGCAAAAACGTCATAAAATTCATGAGATTTTCCTAAATACGTGTCTAACGAAATGAATATGAAATCGTTTGTGTATAATGCTTTTTTATCTAAAATTACTTCATTTACAAGTGTAATTACCCGTGGTGTTTTTTCTTCTGGGAAATAATATTTAACACGACTTACAAGCATTTCAATTTGATCTTCTAGTGCGGAAGTATTTGCGAATTTTTTTTCAACTTCTTTGTTTAAAGCTATAAAATACTTGTCTTTTAATTTATTGGTCCATGTGGTGTCTGGAAATTGACTTGGAAATAAAAATGGATATTCTTTTTTTAACGATTCTAATGTTTTAGGTGTAGCATGAGCATACATGTTATCAAATCGTTCTATGTCTAAATTTACTGTTTTTTTTATAGAAACAGCTTCTTCTTTGGCGTCGTCTTTTTTACAACCAACAAGCACTATTACACTTAACAAGCAAAGAATAAATTTTTTCATTTTTATATTTTTAGTAATTTTATCAAAAAAATCAGTACAAATATATAACTTAAATATCTAAAAAATAGTGTATAAAATGCCAAAAACTTTTACATCGACACAACTTGAACAAATCAATACACATATTGTAACTTGGTTAAAGAATTATGCTACTAACGCAAAAGTTAATGGCTTTGTAGTAGGTATTTCTGGGGGTATTGACAGTGCTTTAACTTCTACATTGTGCGCGCAAACAGGGTTGACGACATGGTGCGTGGAAATGCCTATACATCAGGTGAAAAGTCATGTAAATAGAGCAAACGAACACATTGATCAATTAAAAAAAAGGTTTCCTAATGTAAAGAATACGAGGGTAGATGTAACGCCCATTTTTGAGTCTTTTAAAACAGAAGTGCCACATACGGCTAACGAGCTTTTATTACACTTAACTCTTGCAAATACAAGAGCTAGATTGCGCATGACTACTTTGTATTATATAGCAGGAATAGAAGGCTGTTTAGTAGCAGGAACGGGTAATAAAGTGGAAGATTTTGGTGTAGGTTTTTTTACAAAATATGGAGATGGTGGTGTAGATATTAGTCCGATTGCTAATTTGCTTAAAAGTGAAGTTAGACAACTGGCTGCTTATTTAGACGTTCCTAAAAGTATATTAGATGCCAAACCTACAGATGGGTTGTTTGGAGATGACCGAAGCGACGAAGATCAATTAGGTGCAACATATGATGAATTAGAATGGGCAATGCAAGTTTTAGAGGATAATGCAATTAGCTCTCAATTTAGTGAAAGAGAAAAAAATGTAATTGAAATTTATAAACGGTTGAATTTGAATAATCAACACAAAATGCAACCTATTCCTGTTTGTTTAATTCCTAAATCTTATAAAGAAATTTAAAAGTAATGTTTTTATTTTTTTTTTATTAAATTTGTAACTGTATTTCCCCTTTTACAATAATTTAATTAGTAAAAAAAATGATTTCTATTTGTTTAGCAGATAATTCCCCGGTGGTTCATCATGGAATTAAGTCTTATTTTGCCCCAAGCACAGAAGTAAGTATAAACACTCAAGTTAAAAATTATAGCGACTTAAAAAAAGCGCTTTCTAAAGGTAAAATAGATATTGTGCTTTTAGATGTAGAACTTAATGGTTTAAACAGTATCATTACGCTAAAAAGTTTAGTAAATGAGTACGCAAATGTTAAGTTCATTATTTTCACTCACGTTGCAGAATCTCTTTATGCACCACCAGCAATTAAATTTGGTGTAAAAGGATATGTATCTAAAAATATTGAACTTCCAGAATTAGAAAAAGCTATTTTGAAAGTAGCTGGAGGAGCTTCTGTTTACAGTGAAGAAGTGAAAGCAGCTATTGCTTTTATCAAAAAAACTAAAAAAGAGGATAGGTTATTTAAGAAATTATCTTCTCGAGAAATTGAAGTGCTTAAATATTTTAATGACGGAAAGAAAAATAAAGAGGTAGCAAAAATCTTAAATCTAGATGAAAAAACAATAAGTACGTATAAATTAAGATTGTTGCAAAAATTAAATGTAACTAACTTGGTTGATTTATTAAAAAAAGCTAAAGATTTAGCTATTATATAAGATGTTAAAATCGTGCTAAAACACGACCCAAGTTTTTTGCAATCAATTTGGTAAGACCTAGATAATCCTTAAT
>NZ_CALFIG010000210.1 GCF_937876455.1 uncultured Flavobacterium sp. | reverse complement strand
GTTGATAAAGGAAGCAAAGGTTTTAAGAAATTATCTTATGAAGCAGCAGAACACAATTTTGTTGAATTTATAATTACAGCAGATAGATTTTATTTTTATGGAGATGCCGCGCAAAAGCACAGGAGACTTCCATTGGAGTCTGAACTATTTAAGAAGTATAAAGCATATCAATTAATTGGAGTTGAGGATAGGGAGTTGTCTCGAAAATATTTGGAAGAAGAAAGGGTTAAGTTATTAAAGTCTGGAAACCTTAAAGAATATAATGAGCATCTTCAAAACAATCCTTTAACTAAAGCTGATATATTTAAAAAGAGTGTTGTAAATAATTTTGATATTAATAAACTTAACGCTCAACAGCATGAGATAGATATTCATCCAAAAAAATACTCTAAATTTAAAATGGAGTGGGTTAAAGATGATAACGGAATGATAAAAATTCCTTATGAAGTTAAGCTTATTCCTGCTAAACAATTTGATGAAGAGTCGGAATGTTTTTTGATTATAGATTCAGAATTATTTAGACCGACACATAGAAATTTATATTGTATTGGGATCGACAGCTATGACCAAGATACATCTAAAACATCTAAATCTTTAGGGGCTGCGTGTGTTTTGATTCGCGAAAATAGTATTAACGGTGCGTTTAAAAAAGCACCTGTGGCCGTTATAAGAACGCGCCCAAAACGAAAAGAGATTTTCTATGAGATGTGTTTAAAACTTGCAGTGTATTTTAAAGCAGACGCGAATGTTCTGGTGGACGTTCGCAATCCCGGAGTTATTCAATATTTTAAGGACAAAGGCGCGGAAAGATATTTAGCAATGCAGCCCCAAAAATTCCAAAAGGCAGACTCTACGCTTCAGCACGATTATGGAATGTCTATTAACGGATATAGCAAGCCTATAATGGTTTCGTTAATGCAAACCAACATTTATGACTACGTTCAATACAATTGGTTTCCTGATCTTATTAATGAGCTTGGTAATTATGATGAAGTGGAGATTGGAAGTGATAATGATTTGGCGGACGCGTATGGACTGGCGCTGTGTCAAGATATTAGTTTTGATTTAAAACCAATGGACCTTAAAGATAAAGGCTCTGAAGACGACTATTTATTCAGTTGGGAAAAAGGCCAAGGATGGGGCGGGGCAACTAAATTAGACGACCCTGAGCAAGACCATGCTTTGTTTGGAAATTAATTATTATATTTGTTCATCCTTAGTTATGTAGGATTCGTTTACTTTCATCGAGAAGAGTCAACCTTAAAAAAGTTGGCTCTTTTGTTTTTAATAGCTATATTTGGATTCGTTCTTTACATAAGTTCAATATTTCATAAAAGAAGTCGGGAAGGCTACCAATTAGGTAGCTTTTCTTTTTTTGATAACTTTTGTACAGTGTTGATAACAAAATGTTTATATTTGATTCAAATTAACATTTGATGGCACGTTTTCCACGTCAAGATATTCCTTCAATAGAAAAGACCCCTGATTGGTATAAATTAGCACTTAATTACGCAGAGCAAACTATTAAGGACTATGGACCTACTCGTGGACGCATGGATCGTTTATGGGCTACTTATAATGGTACTCGCGCAAAGAAAGATTATAAATGGATTACAGAATCTTATGGTAAGCCTAATCGTGCTCCGTTTATTCCTTACCGACTAGGTAAAACTAAAATAGACCTTTTAATTGGGGAGATTCTTAAACGGCCACTTGCTGCAACTGTTACTACTGTAAACTCAAGTGCGGTGTCTGAAAAGATGCGTCAGGTCAACTTTATGAAGGGGGCGATGGTAGCTAAAGAAGAACTTGAGACTATTAAAGGTCAAGTTGGCGTGGATGTAATGGAGGGTGTTCAAATACCTAACGGCGAAGATGATCCTATTTGGCAGAAGATGTCTTTTAAAGATAAATCAGAAAGCATAATGCAAATTATTCTTGATGAGCAAATTAAAGAGCTTCAGTTAAAGAAATTAAACGCTGATTTATTCCGCGATGTTCTTATCACTTCAATGTGTTGGGTTAAGCGCGAGATAGACGAAAAGGGTGATGTGAATGTTTACCGAATAGACCCGCGCGATGCTATCTATGAGTTAATCGAAGGAGATGATTATTTTGAACGCTCTACAGTAAAAGGAGCTAGACAAATGATGTCGGTTGATGAGATTATGCGCCGATTTAATTTGACCGATAAGCAACGAGATCAACTAGATGCTATTCGCACTGATTATGATTATTGGAGAAATCTTTATCCTGATTATATTACTAAACAAAATGGTCAATTATTTTGCTCAGTAATTCATATTGAGTGGAAAGGAATGAATACGGACTACTGGAAAACATTCCCGGCTAAAGAAGGAAGTAGCCCTTTAGTCCAAGATGTAAGCAATGGAATTACAATTCAACTTAATGCTTATGAGTATGAGAAAGATAAAGCAAAGTATGATAAGAGAGAGGCTAAGGGAGATTTTAAAGTAACTAATAGATATAGAGAAGAGTGGTATGAAGCCACGAGAATAGGCGGATGTATAGATGTAAATTGTAGGCCTAAACCTTTTCAAACTCGCGATATGGATAATCCAGCATACGTAATGAATTGTTCGTATAATGGTTTTTCTTATAATATGGTGGATAACACCAGAATCAGCTTACAACAACAATTAGAGAATCTTGATAATTTATTTGATATTATTATGTATCAAATAAACAAGGAGCTTGCAATGGCTAAAGGACGTGCTTTATTTATTGACAGAGCAATGCTTAATAGCGGTCAGAAAATTGAGCAAATTGTTCACAGGTTAGTTAATGACCAAATCGTAGATTACAATTCGGCGGCGGCAGGGAATAACGGACAAAGAAATGTAAACGATCCTAAACAATCAATATTCCAATTTGATATGGGGGTTAGTAGTTCGTTTCCTTATTTGATTCAAATGCAAGGGAATGTTATTGCAATGATGGACCAACTCACTGGAATTAATCCGGCAAGAGAAGGGGATATTGCGGCAAGTTCTACGGCTACAAACGCACAGTCAGCAATTGCAAATTCGCGGACAATCACTGAATATTTATTTTATGGAATGAATGTATTTACTGAGAAGTTCTTACAGGATTTAGTAAATCTTTCAGCTATTAGTTGGGCGTTTTATAAAACAGAAAAAGGGGAACAAATTCTTGGCAGTGAAAAATATAGATTTTTAAAAGTAAGTCAAGACGAAGGCTTTAAAAATTACGGAGTTCATATTGATAATGGAAGTGAATATATGGACCGTAAGCAATTGATGAAAGAAATGGTTTCTTATGGACTTAATGCCAAGACTATGAGGCCAATGGATGCTTATAAGGTTCTTGCATCTCAAAGTATGGCAGAAATGGAAGCCGCATTCACTACAAGTAATGAGGAAATGCAACGTATAGTTCAGGAGAGTCAGGAAAGAGAAATGCAGAATCAGAATCAAATGGCAGAGATGCAGAATAGAAATATGCGCGAATTAGCTTTGGAAGAGAGAGAGGATGTCCAAAAAAATGAAAAAGACAATATCCTTACTAAAGGACAGGTCCAAATAGAAGTGGATAATAATAAAGCAAAAAATCAAATGCACGAGAATTTTCAACAAAATCAAAACGATATAATTAATAATCAACAAATTTAAACATGGGAAATTTTTTTAATAGTAATTCAAACAACGATCTTATAATGATAAGAAGTGGTCGTATTAAGAATGTAACTCCAGCAAAGGACAAGGGAGACGTGATAACATTAGGCCAAGTTCAACAGGGATACGTTCCTTATACTGGAGCAACGGATAATTTATCACTTGGAAGTAAATCTATATCAGCCACAACAGGAACATTTGTTAATGCAATAATTAATGCTGGAGCCGCGGCTACGGGACTTTACATTGAAACTGATAATTCGGGAAATCAATTTCCTTTAGTTATTAATTCATCTTCTGGAGCAAATTCTGATATAGTTCTTCAGGGAACAAACAATTCAAGGTTAGTTTTGAAAAATCTAACTGGAGGGCAAAGATGGTTTGTTGGAAACAATGTTATAGACAATGCTTTTGGAATTGGTTCTTCTGGAACCTTTAATAACAACTGGTTTAAAATTACATTATTAGGCTCTGTAATCACAGCCCCAGCGGCATTAAACACAACTGCAACATCTGGATTTTTGCATATACCGTCTTGTGCTGGCGCTCCTAGTGGAGTACCAGTAACGGCTACTGGAACCATTCCGATTGTATATGATTCTACAAACAATTTTCTTTATGTTTATAATGGCGGATGGAAAAAATCAACAGTTTATTCTTAAAAATTAAAAATCATGGATTTAGAAACAGCTTTTATAAATGTAAAATTAGCTTCAAGAGAGCTGAATGCTAATGCAGAAACTCATGAAAAATTAGCGCAATCGTTGTTGCTAATTGAACAGAAATTATTTCCTGAAAGGTTTAATCTAAAACTAGAAAATACTGAAGAGCCTAAAGATTAGAATATTAATTTTTATGTTTCCAACATTTATTAATTCTCAGAATTTAAAATTTATTGATGAGTTAAGTCAGATGTCAGAAAAAAATAAGTCGCAACATTATTGGGTTTCAAATATTGGAACTACGGCTATTGGATATGGCCTTTATAGATTGACGGGCAGAATTGGATTAAGTTGTCTTGGCGGAGGATTAATAATGTATGGAATAGGAGAATTAAAGGAAGATGTTTGGGATGGATATTTAAAAAAGGGAACTAAGAGCGGCGGAGATAAATTCATGAATGGTCAAGGATGTCTTTTTGGGATTCCACAGGCGAGGGTAGTTATAGATATACATCAAAGAAAGGAAAAAAGAAAAATAGGACTCGAAGATTAGATGTTAATAACTTAATTTTCAATAAGGTTGCATTTTTATGTACATTTAACAAAAATATAACAACATGGCAGACGAAAAACAAGAAGCGGGACGCTTCAATTGGGATGCTTTAGAAAACGACGATCAGTTCGGAACTAATCAGCAAACAGAAACAAAAGTCATAGAAGTTACTGACGATAAAGAAGATGGTAATGAAATGACTGAAAAGACGGAAGAAAAGAAAGAAACCACAGCAACAGAGGAAAAAAAAGAAGAAAAGGCTGAGATTCAAGGTGAAAAGAAAGAGGATTTAAAGGAAGAGAAGAAAGAAGAAAAATCAGAAACTAAAGAAGAGAATCCTGAAGTTAAGGAAGAAGTAGCTGAGCTTAATCTTGAGCACCTTAAAGATTACAAAGCTGAAGCAGAAGACGGAACTTGGAAAGCGGTTGGACAAATGTTCGATGTAGAATTTGAAAATGATTCTCCAGAGGAATTTAAAGCCGCGATTGAAAAAAAGTATCAGGCTAAGATTGACGAGGCGAAAAATTTTGGTGAAGAAGCTTTGTTTGCAAAGTATAAACCAGAAACTGTAGCCGCTATTAAATTGACTGAATTAGGATACGATGGATTTAATCCTACAGGAATAATTGACAGTCAACTTAAAATGAATGATGTTGATCTTGTAAGATTAGCCTGTGAGAGCAGGGAAGGATGGGATGAAGAACGTGTTAATTTAGAAATGGAAGACCTCACTAAAGTAGAGAATTCCAATAAATTAAAACACGAGGCTTTAAAAATAAGAGAATGGCTAACTGCTAATAAAAATGAAATTAACACGAAGCGGGATGCTTTGATTAATGAATATACACAGAGTAGAGAAAGAGTAGCTATAGAGCAGAGGAATAATGAAATTGCTCAACTGAAATCGGCACTTGATGGTGTTCAAGATTTTATGGGAGTTAAAATTAATCCACAAGCAAAGGCTGAGATATTACAAAGAAGTGCTCGAGGTGAGTACAGTGATAAACTCAAAGACCCTAAATTTATAGCGAAAGCTATTTACTTTGATTCGTTTGGTGATAATATTCTTGAAACGGCTAAGAAAAGTTCTTACGCTAAAGGTAAAGAAGAATATGCTAAACAAATGCTTAACATACCGCCAAAACAAGCTGAAGTGGCTAAAAAAGTAACGGTAGAAAAACAAATTAACCAAGAAAAAGGATTTAACTTATTGAAAGAGGATTTTGGATAGTAAATTATTATTAACTATTTCAAAAAACTAAAAAATGGCATCAGGTCAAATACAAATCAATAATGGCACATGGACAAATGAATGTGTAACAGAAAATGATTTAATTTTAAATTCGGCGAAATTCCCAGCTATTCGTAATATGTTGGATTATCGTCAACAAAGAGCAATTTCAACTCTATTAACAACTCCGGGAGCAGTTGGTCCTTACGGTTTACAAAACCCTAATAAGGCTAAAATCGGCTCAATTGGAGAATCAAAAGGTATTGGAAATAACGGTTACCGTTATGATGTAATGACTCGTATTGAAAAAGCTGCCGAGATTAATTCTCAAGTAGGCGCGAGTGGTTCAGATGGAAGTTTCCAATTAAAAATGAATGATAATTACCTAGCAGTAGGTGATGTAGTAATGTTCAACGACCGTTCTCAAGCGCGTGTAATGACCGCTGGTAATGGAACTCAAGCGTCTGGATTTACTTATTCATTCAAAACAATGGACGGTTCTACTTTCTCGTTTTCAACAAGCTGTAATGGTCAATCAGGAACTAAAACCTGTTTCCCTATTCACACTGCTTATGGTGAAAAATCATTGAAAGGTTACGGTCGCTCTAAATTCCCAGACACCTTTATTAACTTTATGACTATTCAACGTCATACTTGTTCAATTACTGGTAGTGCAGCTTCAGACATCTTATGGTACACTTATTCTAATAAGGATGGTGACATGGTTAAAGGCTGGATGTATCAACAATTGATGCAAGAACGCGCGGTGTTTTTAATGGATCGTGAACGTCAACGTTGGTTTGGCGTGTCTAACATGAAGAATTCTGATGGCACTATTAAGCAACAATCAGACATGTATGATTCTCAAACAGGCATGCCTATTACAACTGGTGATGGTTGGGAACAACAAGTATCTGGCGGCAATGTATTGTTAGGAACTAATCCTGATGGTAGCTGGTCACTTCAAGATTTAACTGATTTGATGGCAATGATGGAGCAAAATGCTGACCAGATTTATGGTATCAACTGGGTTGGTGTTACTGGTACTCGCGGATTTGCACTTGTTCAACAATACGCGGCACAGTTAGCTGGAAATCAAAATACAGTATTCTATCAAAACGTTAATCAATCAGCGGAAGCTGGTGGAGCTAAAGTTGATACTGGATTCCAATTCCAAAAACTTAACATCGCTGGTAACTCAATCACTTTCATTAAGCATACATTGTTTGATGATCGTTTGATTTTCTCTCAAAACGATGCTGACGGATGGCCTTTACAATCTTCTGCTGTATTTATTATGAACATCGGTACTG
>NZ_CALFIG010000209.1 GCF_937876455.1 uncultured Flavobacterium sp. | reverse complement strand
TACAACGCTGCAAAAGCATTTGTTGAAAAACGTGTTGCAGTTGCGAAGCTGTCAGATTACACAATTCAACGAGCAAAACAAGTTTTGGAAGACAAACGCAACCACACTTTAGCACAAATTGAGGAAGCCGAAGAAATTTTGGCAAAAGTTAAAGTAAGTGATGATGAGTTGCCTTTTTAGGTGGCTCGTCATACGCTTGCCGCTAACGGCAGGGCGGTTGGCGTTCGTTGCCGACTTTGGAAAACAAAACTTTCACTTAAAAACAAAACTTGATATGGAAAACAAAGCTTCAACAAACCACGAAAACGGCAATGATGCCAACCGCTTGTTAGCGGTTCGTGCCTGTGAGGGTTCTTGCGAAGAACACAAAGGCGAAGTAGTTCCCGTAATTATTGAAGGTCACGGATGGAATGGAACAAAGTTTAATTACTGCCAAGCTGCAATAGAGGAAGATGAAAGAAGAGGGTTTGTCGTAAGGCATGACCGCTAACGGTTTGCGTATATGTGCAGTAGCGGATTAGATACAGAAACTTTCGAGTTACGATGAACTTTGATAGAAGCACTAAACTTCGATTAACCACTACACCCGCTATTGCCACATATACGCTGTTATGCTCTCGTTGCGGTTTATTAACGAGAAACTTAAATCGAAGCACAGAAGTAGTATTTATTTTTTTGCACGGTAGGAAATAAAATATATAGAATATGAAAGATAAATTAAAAGTACACACGAGTAGTAAAAGTAATGAGTGGGAAACACCGAAAGAGTTTTTCAAAAAGTATGACAATATTTTCAATTTCGATATTGATGTAGCATCAACTGACGAAAATCACTTGGTAGATAAATATTGGACAATTGAGGATGATGCATTATCAAAAGATTGGAGTGGGATGACTTGTTGGATGAATCCACCATACGGAAGAGAGATTGGTAAATTTGTGAAAAAAGCATACGAAGAAAGTTTGAAAGGTGCAACAGTTGTTTGTTTGATACCAAGTAGAACTGATACTGCTTGGTGGCACGAATATGTGTTGAAAGGTGAAATTGAATTTATTAGAGGTAGGTTGAAATTTGTAAACAGAACATTTCCAAGTTGGAGAGAAGATGGGAATTTCAAAGTTTCACCTGCACCATTTCCTTGTTCTGTTGTTATTTTTAGAGCGAGGGAAGAAAAAAATAAATACGGTATGATACCACAAAACTTCAATCGAAGCACGAATGTAGCAATGGAGCATAACGGCATCGGGCTAAGAGAAGGTTTTTGAAAAATAGCGAAGGAATTAATAACTAAAAAAATAAACATGAAAACAATTACAGAATTTGCAAATAAGTGCTTACACGAAATGAATTTCGGAGAATTAAGCACAACCGAATGTGTCGCTAAATATTTGAAATTATGGCACGAAGAAAAAACGAAATGGCTTTTACCAAAAGATGAATTACCAGTTGAAAATAGAAAGATAATTTTTAAACTTAAAGGCAATGATATAAGAATGGGAATATTTTTGGTAAAAGACCAGTGGGATAGACCGAATAGATTTTGTGATGGAGCATTTCACGAAGCGGAAAATGTAGAAGGATGGTTTTATGTGCCTAACTGTGCGTAGGCTTTTTAAAAACTTTCTTCTTAGCCCGTGTTATAAGCTGGGGCTTAGGCTGTGTGTCAGATCGGAAGAGCACACGTCTGAACTCCAG
>NZ_CALFIG010000208.1 GCF_937876455.1 uncultured Flavobacterium sp. | reverse complement strand
TCGGTAGATTATTCAAACCAAGCAGCTATCAAAGTATTTGTGGTAAAGTATGAAAACCAAGCCGATTTAAAAGTCTTTAAAGTTAACTATGAAAATCAAGCAGGGACTAATAACGGAAAATGGTTTTTTACAAAATATGCTAATCAAGCCGATAAAAAGATCTATTTTGTAGACTATGAAAACCAAGCAGATGTTAAAATTTATTTTGTAGCCTATGAAAACCAAGCAGGGTGGCGAACTAAATCTAAGATGCAGTTGTTTTATTAAAAGGAACGTTCCCTTTTTATATTATAATAACTCCGTTTTGTGATCATGTTCTCAAATTATAGCATAACAAAATTTGAAGTAATTTTAGTTTTAATGATTCTAATTTGTGCGGTAATTGTATGCAAAGATTGATCTGTAATTGTGGCAATTTCTTGAGGAGTATATCCCTTTTGAATAAATTCAAATATTTGTTTTTCTTTTCTAGTTAACTTATACTGTGTTCTTCTGTTTCTTAATGAAGAAATTTTATAATCTACATCTAATTGAATATTGTTTTTTTCTAAAAACAACACTAAATTAGATTTACTATTTACATTTACCTTTTTATAAATATTTTTTACATGCATTCGAACTGTATTTAAAGACAGCGATAAATAGTCGCAAATTTCTTTGTAAGAGTATCCCTTTTGTAAACATGCTGCCACTATATTCTCTTTATTTGTTAAGTATTTGACGAAATTCATGGGCTTTGTCATATTTTTATCTAAAAGATATTTGGTTGTATTTGGTGAAACATAAAAACCTGTTTTTGATTGTAAAATTGACATGATTTCTTTAACGTTGGTTAAAAAATAGTGCAATTCAGCAATTCCTTTGCAACCTACATTAAAAGTATCTAGTACTAAGGTTTTTGTAATTACTGTTGTAACATAAAGAATACGTACGCTTTTGGCTAGCACTTGAAACTTTTGAATACTTGTAGTGTCCCATGTATCTTCTAAATCAATGTACACAATATGCTTACAATGAACTACTTGAAGGCACATTTCTTCAAAATTAGCAAATGCATTAGTGTTACTAACAGTATAGTTAAATTTTGCCAATTGATTTTGTATTTCAATACTAAAACTTTTAGTAGCATCTGATGTATTTAGTAGTATTACATTCATACCTAAATAAAAAATTATTTGAACATTTAAATATTTATTAAATCTGTATTTAGTAGTGTTAAAACACTATTTATTATTAACCCTAATAGCGCCCAGTGTTTTGCTAAAATTTGTTTTATGTTTTTCATATATTAAATTAAGGTCTCACAAAACTAAAGCTATCGTAAATGTATAAGCAGTGCCTATTAGTTTGTTCATAGTTTAATCGTTAATCAGTTGTGTATTCAATCATTACCCAATACGGCCTTGATGCAAAATTAGCGCCACCGTTGTTGAAAAATTTAATTGATTGATTTTGCGTGTTAAGCGTTCCCTTGAAATATATTGGAGAAACATGCCCCTGTGCGGCATCCGTCCCAGCCATCCCAATTAAGCGTAGGTCGTGGTACTGGTCTGTTGCGTTCCCTCGTTGAACCTGCCCCTCATAGCGCACAAGGTTGGAGGCTGTAAGTAACTGGACTTCACCCCCTTGTGCGGGTGTGGTGCCGACAAGGAAATACCGATAAACCTGCTTGCCTCGGAAAAAGTAGCCAGGTATAGCAACAGACGCACCTGTGGCGGGCCAATTATTTGGGTTATCCGCCCAGCTAGCTAATCCATTAGCATCACTCGATAAAACTTTTCCCGCGCCAGGCGCTCCACCCGATATTTTGATTTGCCCGTTTACATCTAGTGCGGTACTAGGAGTAGTAGTATTTATACCCACTTTACCGTCTGCTCTTAGCGTCATTACATCGGTATCCGTACTATTTGTTCCTGCATTGGCAAGGCGTATATCTAACTGTGTTTGTGAATTTATACCTACGTTGTAAGTGCCAACTAAAAAATCTGCAGACATATTCCATTTAGTGCCATTGGTTCCGCCTCTTGTCATTCGCAGGGCCAACTCCCTTGATGCGACCGTTCCATCTAGCGCAGTGCCTGTGCTTACATTCAAAACCGATGCAATAAGTGAGGAGTTCGCCGTCCCAGCTGAGATACCTACGGCTGCCCCATTTCGTACATCTAAAGTAGCTAGCGGTGAGGAAGTTCCAACACCAACTCTGTTATTAACAGCATCAATGTTAAATGTGGTGCCGTCTATGGTTAAGTGGCTTGTCCCAGTTGTTGCTGTACTTGTAATAGCCAAGGTTTTATCAGCAAGCGCAACAGTTCTATTCGCGGCCAATGTGCCGTCATCTGCGTACAGCGTTTTTTTACCGTTAACTTGCCCCTGCAAATTAGCAATCGCCGTTTGCATACTTTGTCCTGCTGCCACCGCTACGGGTGTAGTAGGTACGGCGTATTTATCATCAATTTTCAAATAAGCTGCCCATGTTGCTCCCGTAGTTCCCACAGTAAATGCAGTATTTGCAGTTATGGTGCCATTTGCTTGATATAAATTACCTTGATAATTTACTACTGTACCTGCGGTGTATGCTCCTGAAAGTACCCAAGGATAAATAGATATAGCACTGCTAACTACTTGTGCCCATTTTGTAGGGTTAGCGGCGGTGTATTGCCAGGTTTGACCAACATTTACACCTGTTGTTATCACAATTTTAATTAAATCGGTAGGTGTTGAAAATGTAAAACTTACACCATCATAATCAGCAAATTTACTTTCCTGACCTACAAATGAGCCTGCTGTTCCAGTTGCAGGTACAATATATCTACCTGGCGTTGTAATTGATGCAGAATTAGCAACTGTGTTATCAAGCACAGCACCTGATACAGCATCTGTTCCTTGTATTTTTATCCAGTCTGTACCTGTATAATTCCACACCTCTTTTACTAACCCCGTAGCTGTACCATCGTTAGTTACAATTAGCACATCTGCCGCATTGGGAGAGGTTGGTTTAGTCGCACTACTCGTTTGGAGAGTAACCTTTGGCGTTATCGCCGTTTCCCATACTGGCGCTGCACCATTTGTACCTGTTCCTGTTTGTGTTAATACTTTTTTAGTAGTAGTAGTGTTTGGGGCTAAAAGTGTGGTTACATCAGTGTTTGATTGATAGGGTATAGCACCTAACAAGGTCGTATTGTTTCCTCCTATTAAATTTGTTGATTTACCAGCCGAACCAGTTGTATTTTGATTTAAAGTAGGCACATCGGCTGCGGCAATTGCTGATAATGTAGCATTGGTTCCATCACTTCGTAAATACTTTCCTGAAGATTGTGTACCTGTAAGTGCATTAATAGCTGCTTGTTGTGTAGTTTGTCCTGAACCACCATTAGCAATAGCAACAGTACCTGTAACATTCGCTGCAGTTCCTGTTGTGTTTTGATTTAAAGTAGGAATATCAGCTGCAACCAAAGTTCCCCACACAGGCGCTGCACCATTTGTACCTGTTCCTGTTTGTGTTAATACTTTTTTAGTTGTAGTAGTGTTTGGGGTTAAAAGCGTGGTTACATCAGTGTTTGATTGATAGGGCATAGCACCTAACAAGGTCGTATTGTTTCCTCCTATTAAATTTGTTGATTTACTAGCTGAACCAGTTGTATTTTGATTTAAAGTAGGCACATCAGCTGCGGCAATTGCTGATAATGTAGCATTGGTTCCATCACTTCGTAAATACTTTCCTGAAGATTGTGTACCTGTAAGTGCATTAATAGCTGCTTGTTGTGTAGTTTGTCCTGAACCACCATTAGCAATAGCAACAGTACCTGTAACATTCGCTGCAGTTCCTGTTGTGTTTTGATTTAAAGTAGGAATATCAGCTGCAACCAAAGTTCCCCACACAGGCGCTGCACCATTTGTACCTGTTCCTGTTTGTGTTAATACTTTCGTAGTTGTAGTAGTGTTTGGGGTTAAAAGTGTGGTTACATCAGTATTTGATTGATAAGGAATAGCACCTAACAAGGTAGTATTGTTTCCTCCTATTAAATTTGTTGCTTTTGCGGCAGAATTGATCACGGCAGCCCATGTAGCTCCTGTAGTACCTATTGCCCAGGCTGTGTTTGCAGGGATTGAAGCATTAGCTCTATACACTTGACCATCTGTATAAACCACCAATTCATTTTTAGCATAGCCTACACTCAATGTCCAAGTACTTACTGAACCTCCACTTACTGTCCATATTGGAGTTGCAGCACTACCTAAATTGGTTTCTAATCGTTTAGTAGTTGTATTGTAAATAACTAATCCTTCAGCAGGCGAAGTAATGGCATCTCGCTGTGCCGTTGTCATACGTGGCAATAATAACCCTTTTGTTGTGCTCTCTACTTCAAAAACAGCACTGGAATTAATGGTGTATGCATTATCGCCAACTTTTTTTTGTACTTGAGCAAAGCAATAATAACTGAATAGGAATGCTACTAATACTAATTTTCTCATATGGTTTATTTTTTTGACTTTTGTACTTATTATTCTATAATATACCAACTTGTACCATTAGATTGTACCCTAATGGTTGTAGCGTAATTAACAGATGAAACTGTATTTGATCCGCTCCAAATTAAACTTGGAGAAACGGTTAAAGCATTATTTGTACTGTCCACTTTTCGTATTACAATTATTTTTCCATTATTTGCAGCAGCACTTGGTAGTGTAAGTGTAAAACCCGCTGTACTAGCATCACAGAATAAAGTGCTATCTGTATTGGTTGCTGTATAATTAGCCGATTTTGTACTTACACTTAAATTACTTACCGCTGTTGTTACAAATGCTGTTGTAGCAATTTGTGTAGTGTTCGTTCCTGCAGATGCTGTTGGTGCTGTTGGTGTGCCTGTTAAACCAGGTGAGTTTAAGGGAGCTTTTAAAGCAATATTACCATCTAATTTTTGTATCGCTTGTAGTATATTATCAGTAGCCGCAATTATTCCTGAACCGCTTGTAAAACCTGTTAATACTTTACTTATTACAGCGGTATTCGTTATACTTGGCAATGCCGCTGTTCCACCTAAATCTCCTGCTAGTTGTATTTTACCTTTTACAGTTGAAGTAGCATCTGCAATTGTAGCAGAAGCAACTTGTGTATCTACATAGGTTTTAACCGCATTTTGTGTTGGAAATAAAACGTCACTCGTACCTAAAGTTGTGGTAGTTGACTTATTGGCTGTATTTTCTTTTGTATCTAATGCTGTTTGAGTAGCTGTTGAAATTGGCTTGTTAGCATCTGAAGTGTTATCAACATTGGCTAAACCAACAGCTGTTTTGTCTAGGGTTTGCCAAGACTTGTCTCCTCTAAAATATTGAGAAGTAGTACCTGCGGTAATGGTATTTTCTTTGTTTGCCAATCCTGGAACTGTAGGAGAAGCAGCTGTTCCGCCTAAATCACCTGCTAATTGAATTTTACCTTTTACAGTTGAAGTAGCATCTGCAATTGTAGCAGAAGCAACTTGTGTATCTACATAGGTTTTAACCGCATTTTGTGTTGGGAATAAAACGTCACTCGTACCTAAAGTTGTGGTAGTTGACTTATTGGCTGTATTTTCTTTTGTATCTAATGCTGTTTGAGTAGCTGTTGAAATTGGCTTATTCAAATCTGAAGTGTTATCCACATTACCTAAACCTAGATTAATTCTAGCGTTAGATGGAGTTGTTGCGCCAGTTCCTCCATTTTGTAAACTTACTATTCCAGAAACATTATTAGCTGTTACTGATGCATAAGCAAAAGGAACTGAAGATAAAGGTTTATCACTCAAGAGAATAAATTGTTGACAAGAACCTGATGCATCTAATTGAACTTTTAATGTTTTTGTTGTTGTGTTCCAAACAACTGCATTGAATGAACTGGCATAACCCCCTGTTTGGTTTCCTGAACCAATAACCAAATTAACCATTCCATAAGCGTCAGTAGTTGTTTGAATTGTTTCTTGATATTCCAATTGAGATAAATTATCAAGTAAAGAAAACTCTAAACAAACAGGCTTATTAGCCATTGGACTATTTTGAATATTAACTCCAGGGACATTTTGTCCGTTGGGATAATAAATCACTGCCTGATAGGTTATACCGTTTGTTTGAGCAAAAACAACGGAATTGAAAAATAATAATAGGTAAATTAATTTTCTCATAAATGTTTATCTTTAATCAAATCGAAATAACCCCCAAATAAAATTTGAAAGGTGTTGAATGAAACTTTTTCTGATGTAGGGTTAAGAGACATACTTTTTGTAAAGTTAAAGCCTAAACTTAAATAGCCAGATTTCGAAATATAATATTTTGCATTAAGACCAAGTACGGGTTGTAAAATCAATCCTGAAAAGTCTTTATTTTTTGTCAAGTTATAAGTAGCATTATTTAACTGTTGTTTGCCATAAAGCATTGTCGAAACATTCAGTCCTGCTTGAGCACTAATGAAAAAATAAAAAGAATCATAAAAACGATAATCTACAACACTTTGAATACCAATATAGGATGTTTTCCATTCTAAATTATTCAAGTCAGATTCTCCAGTAGCATTGTAATCATTCAAGGTAATACTTCCTAAATAAGAAAAATCTTTGTACTTTAAAGGCATTGCATAACCCAATTCATAACTGCTCCCTGTACCGTTAATTTTTATTTTTTCTGTAAATGGAGTTGTATTTTTATAGGAAAACGAAGTGAAATTTTTTCCCATTTTAAAAAACACCCCTTGCGCACTAAGCAAACAAGTTGTAAAAAAAAGGGTTACTAAAAATAATTTTTTCATTAGTATGTTTGTTTTGTGAATATTAAAAAGATAAAAGCAATAAAAATAATATCTAATTTATTTATTTTCATTTCCTTTTCTATTCGTTTTTTAACAGGCAAATTTAAGGTAAAATCTTTTTATTATACACATTTCATACACATTTTTTGTAAGTCATATCATAAGAAAATTAATAAAAATGTGTAATGTTAAGATTTGTTATAGTTGGATTCACTATGTTATATTCTTAATAATAAAAGAATTTAATGAATTTTAATTGGACAATAAGCATTGAAAATGATTGTAGTGGAATTACTATATTTGCAAAAAAAGACATGTTAGAAAATAAAAATCAAAAAAGAACTTCTCTAAGTGAATTGGGTGAATTTGGACTAATAAATCATTTAACAAAACATTTTCAAATTAACCAAAAAAGTACACTGAAAGCTATTGGGGATGATGCGGCTGTGTTAGATTTTTCAAAAAATAAAGCTGTAATATCTACGGATTTGTTGATTGAAGGTGTTCATTTTGATTTGAGCTATATGCCTTTAAAACACTTGGGCTATAAAGCTGTTGTAGCAAATATTTCAGACATATGCGCAATGAACGCTATACCTACACAACTAACCATTTCAATTGGAGTGTCAAATCGATTCCCTCTAGAGGCACTTGAAGAACTTTTTGAAGGGTTTACCCTAGCAGCAAATCGTTATGAGGTAGATGTAATTGGAGGAGACACAACTTCTTCCCAAAAAGGATTAATTATTAGTATCACAGCTATTGGAGAGGCTAAACTAACAGATATTGTCTATAGAAACGGAGCCAAAGAAACCGATTTACTCATTGTTTCAGGAGACTTAGGAGCTGCTTATATGGGGTTACAAGTATTAGAAAGAGAAAAACAAGTGTTTCAAGTTAATCCTAACAACCAGCCTGTTTTAGACGACTACACCTACTTAATAGAACGTCAATTAAAACCAGAAGCTCGAAATGATATTAAAGAATTGCTTGAAAAATTAGAAATTAAACCTACGGCAATGATTGATATTTCTGACGGCTTGTCATCAGAGATTTTACATTTGTGTAAGCAAAGTAACGTGGGTTGCCACTTATATGAAGAAAAAATTCCAATTGATCCACAATTAATCAATGTTTGTGAAGAATTTAATATTGATAGTACTACTATTGCGTTAAATGGTGGAGAAGATTATGAATTACTTTTCACAATAAAAATGACCGATTTTGAAAAAATTAAACACAACCCTAATTTTACCGTTATTGGTCATATGGTAGCCGAAAGTGAAGGTGCCCATTTAATAACAAGAGCAAATACACAAATTGCTTTAAAGGCTAGAGGTGGAATGCAATAGAAAGTTAAATTATTGTCAACATTGTTCAGATTAAACTATTTATCCTATTTTTATACAAATTATTTTAAATTTAATCTATGAAGCATTATTTTTTATTCATTCCTTTTTTATGTAGCTTTTTTACTTTTGCTCAAGAAAAAGAAACCAAGTCATTAGATACCAAAAAGCATGAAATAAAAGTAGGGGCAATTAAATTATTAGCCGGACCTATTTTAGAGGGAACTTATGAATATATCTATTCCAAAGACTTCACTTTTGGTTCCTCTGTTCTCATTGATTTTCAACAAAACAATGATTGGTATGAAAATTTTTCAATAACTCCTTTTGCTCGTTTTTATTTTCAAGAAACACAAGAATATGGCGCAAAAGGTTTCTTTGTTGAAGGGTTTGGTAAATTGGCATCTGGGGATAACTATGTGGTAAGTACTAATTTTTCCAACAATACCTATGAAAGTAAAAAATTTACAGTAGGCGTTTTAGGTCTATCTCTTGGTAAAAAATGGGTAAATCATTCGGGTTTTGTTCTAGAAACACTTTTTGGAGTGGGCAGAACATTAGGTAATAATACGTATGCACCTGATGCATTTTTAAGAGGTGATCTAAGTATCGGGTATCGTTTTTAATTAAATAAAAAAACCAAATTTCTGTTTAGAAATTTGGTTTTTTTATTTATACTAAGTTCTTTCAATTACATTTTCAACAACCAGTTTCGCATAGAAACTTCGTCTGAAATCAATTGTCTCAAATCAGAAATCGATACACGCTGTTGTTGCATAGTATCTCTATGACGAATAGTTACCGTTTTATCCTCTAAAGATTGATGGTCAACTGTAATACAGAATGGCGTGCCTAACGCATCTTGTCTTCTGTAACGTCTCCCAACCGCGTCTTTTTCATCATAAGCCACATTGAAATCCCATTTCAAATCTTCTATGATCTGTTTTGCCAATTCTGGCAAACCGTCTTTTTTAACCAACGGTAAAACAGCTGCTTTGGTTGGCGCTAACACAGAAGGTAAACGTAAAACTGTTCGTGTTGACCCATCTTCAAGAATTTCTTCTTGTAATGATTTTGAGAAAACAGCTAAAAACATTCTATCTAGTCCCACTGAAGTTTCAACCACATAAGGGACGTAGTTTTTGTTTTCTTCGGTATCAAAATATTGTAATTTTTTACCCGAATATTGTTCATGTGCTTTCAAGTCAAAATCGGTACGAGAATGTATACCCTCTAGTTCTTTAAATCCAAACGGAAAATTGAACTCAATATCAGCCGCGGCATTTGCATAATGAGCTAATTTCTCATGATCATGAAAACGATAATTTGAAGCGCCTAAACCTAATGATAAATGCCATTTTAAGCGAGTCTCTTTCCAGTATTCGTACCATTTCATTTCTTCGCCTGGCTTAACAAAAAACTGCATTTCCATTTGTTCAAATTCACGCATGCGGAAAATAAACTGACGTGCTACAATCTCATTACGAAATGCTTTTCCGGTTTGAGCAATTCCGAATGGAATTTTCATGCGTCCTGTTTTTTGAACATTTAAAAAATTGACAAAAATACCTTGTGCGGTTTCTGGTCTTAAATACAAATCCATTGCTGAATCGGCCGAAGCGCCTAATTTTGTGCCAAACATTAAATTGAATTGACGCACTTCTGTCCAATTTCTTGAACCTGATTCTGGACAAGCAATTTCTAATTCTTCAATAAGCGCTTTTACATCTGCTAAATCTCCTGAATCTAATCCTTTTGCCATGCGCTCCAGAATGGTTTTCTTTTTAGCTAAATACTCTACTACTCGTTGATTTGTTGCAATGAATTGTGCTTCATCAAATGTCTCGCCAAAACGCTCGCGGGCTTTGTCAATTTCTTTTTGTGCTTTTTGATAAATTTTTTCGCAATAATCTTCTATCAATACATCGGCACGATATCTTTTTTTGGAATCTTTATTATCAATTAACGGATCATTGAAAGCATCTACATGACCAGAAGCTTTCCATGTTGTTGGATGCATAAAAATTGCAGCATCAATACCTACAATATTTTCGTGCATTTGAACCATAGCTTTCCACCAGTATTCACGTATATTTTTTTTTAATTCTACCCCGTTTTGCGCGTAATCATACACTGCGCTTAAACCATCGTAAATTTCGCTTGACGGAAAAATAAATCCGTATTCTTTTGCATGCGAAATTACATTTTTAAATAAATCTTCTTGTTTTGCCATGTTGCAAAAATAACGATAGGAAAGGAAATATAAAAGAATTTCGAGATTAATTATAATTGAATATAGTTGTTCCTATTTTATCTACTCCTGAATAAATATTAATGATATATCTTCCTTTAAAAATTTTACTTTTTTCAAGGTCAACATACGAACAAACATCGGTGGTTTGTTGTCCATAGAAGAATTTGACTTTTTTACTGTAATTTAAAATCACATTATTGTATTCAAATTTCAATTTTTCTACTGAAATTATCTGATTTTTTGGATTAACAATTTGAACAAAAATCTCTTTATCGCCTTTATCCACAAGGTCATTTTTATCTATTGTAAAACAAACTCTTATTTGTTCAATGTCTTTTTTATCAGAACTTAGCGTATTGTCTTTTAAAAACTTAACCCCTCTTGCTTGAATATTTGACACTACTAAACGACTAGAGATGGGTGTTTTAACAAAATCGGTAGGGTTTGTTTTTTTTGCAGTTACCTTAAATTTTTCTAGCAGTCTTAAGCGCTCTGTTAATTTTCCTATTGAATCTTTAATTGTTTCTATTTGGTAGCTAACTTGTTTCAAATTTGTAGGATTAACGTATTGTATTTGAGAAGCCTCTTTTTTACTATTTTGCTCACTAATTTGCGACAAACTTTCATCCACAGAGTTATACATCACTAATACAGAATCATACTTTTTAAGCATTTCTGTTAGTTGTGTTTGTGTAAGATAACTTTCTTGTTTTAAACTGCTTTGTAATTCATCTGCTCTTTTATTATCTTTATAATTTTTAAACAATAAAAGAAATAACAATAACAATAAAATTAATATAACAAGTCGATAAGAATTGTTTTTCTTTTGTGGCATGAAACAAAATTTTCATCTAAAGTATACTATTATCTTTATTTATGTTTAATTTTTTCGATAAAATACAAGAAAATCTGTTAAAACTAATTTATCCGGATGTTTGCAACGGGTGTAATAAGTTATTAGTAAAAGGAGAAACTATTCTTTGTACTTCCTGTTTGCATGAATTGCCTTATACTTTTCATCACGAAACGCAAACAAATGAAATGGATAGAAAGTTTTATGGCATAATACCTTTTTCATTTTGTTTGTCGATGTTGTATTTTCACAAATCGGGAATTGTTCAAAACCTCATTCATAATCTCAAATATAAAAATAAGCAAGAAATTGGAACTTTTTTAGGGGCACTATATGCTGAAGAATTAATAAATTTTGAAAGAATAAAAAACGTCACACACCTTATCCCTGTTCCACTTCACAAAAAACGGCTCCTTGAACGGGGGTATAATCAAGTGGATACCTTTTGTGAAAGTTTGGCAGTAGCATTAGACATCCCTTTAGAAAAAAACGTGTTATATAGGAATACCTATTCTAAGTCACAGACTAAAAAATCAAAAACAGAAAGAGCGGCTATAAAAGAGAGTTTATTTGCTGTGCGAATACCTTATGAGTTTTCTGCTCCTCATTTTTTACTAGTTGATGATGTAATTACAAGTGGAGCAACTATAGAAGCGTGCGCACAAGAATTATTAAAAATTCCTAATGCTACTGTAAGTATCCTAACAATTGCCTATGCACAATCATAATTTTTTTTTAAATCATTATGTTTGCTCTAATTATAATTGTTACTTTGCGTTTTTAATTAAGATTATAGGTAATAACAAATGAAATTACACTCTTTTATAGTAACGCTTCTTTTTTCAGCACTTTTAGTAGGTTGTGCCAAAAGAGGCTATATAACAGGTGGTCCAAAAGATACTATTGCACCTGAAATTGTAAAAAGTAATCCGAAGAATTACCAAACTAATTTTACTGGAAAAACCATTCGAATTGATTTTAGTGAATACATAAAAATCAAGGACATTAACAAGCAACTTATTATTTCGCCTCCTATGGCTAAAAAGCCAAACATCACACCTCAAGGAAGTGCTAGTAAATATATTGCTGTTGAAATTTTAGATTCTTTAAAACCAAATACAACTTATAGCTTTAATTTTGGACAAAGTATTACTGACTATAATGAAGGAAACCCTTACTCACAATTTAAATATGTTTTTTCTACAGGAAACTACGTAGATTCTTTAAAAGTAATAGGAAAAGTTGAAGATGCTTTTGAAGAAAAAACTGAAGATTTTGTAAATATAATGTTATATGAAGCAACTACATTTAAAGATTCTACAATTTATAAAGACGTGCCTGTTTATGTTACCAATACGTTAGAAAAAAACACT
>NZ_CALFIG010000207.1 GCF_937876455.1 uncultured Flavobacterium sp. | reverse complement strand
TTAAGTGGTATTCTAAATAAAGGAGTTGAATTTCATTTGAAGGAAATTGTTCTAGGTTAAATATTTCGGTATCTTTTAAACTGGTCATACCTGCAAAATAAAATCTTGCAATTAAAGGCACATTAATTTCTTTTCTAAAAAATCCTTGTTCAATTCCTTTTTGCAAATTAGCAACTACGCAATTGCCCATTTTGTCAAATTGTTTTAACATTAGTGTTTTATGAATCTTAGGGTAATATTTCTGAAGCTGGTATATAGGAGATGTACTTTCATTTTTTAAATTTTTCATTACAAAATCCTTAATTAAAAATAATTCTTCAATTGGATTATACCCTAACGCAAAAATGGCATCAATCCCCGTTGAAATAGTATCAAACAAATACATTGTAGATTCTTCTACTAGCTCATCTTTGTTGCCGTAGTGTTGATAGATGGTTTTTTTTGAAATTCGCATTTCAGTAGCAATATCGTCCATCGTAACGCTTTTAAAACCAAGCGTTAAAAATAAGTCCGTAGCTTTACTTAATATTTGTAATTTCATTATTTACTTAAAAATGGTGTGCAAAAATAACCAGGAAACTTTAAATACAAAAATAGTTTCCCAAGTTTTTTAAAAAAATTAACAATTGAATAACACTAAGCAATTCTAACAAATAACTTATCTTAGCAAAAAAATATAGAAATGTTAAGCTTACAACAATTTCAAGAGGTTGTTAAAAATCACTTTGAAAACACTAATTTAGACAAGGAACCAAAAAATTTATACACTCCTATTTCCTATATCCTAGAATTAGGAGGCAAAAGAATTAGACCTGTTTTAACGTTACTGTCAACGGCTGTTTTTGATGGTGACTATAAACAAGCGCTACCAGCAGCTACGGCAATAGAAGTTTTTCATAATTTTTCATTAATTCATGATGATATTATGGATGATGCGCCTTTGCGAAGAGGAAAACCAACCGTACATGAAAAATGGAATATAAATACGGGTATACTTTCGGGAGACGCTATGCTGATTTTGGCGTATCAATATTTTGAAAACTATAAGCCTGAAATTTTTCAAAAACTAGCTAAATTATTTAGTAAAACGGCCTTAGAAGTTTGTGAAGGGCAACAATATGATGTGGATTTCGAAACACGAACAGATGTTACCATTTCTGACTATTTGAAAATGATAGAATACAAAACCGCTGTTTTGCTTGGTGCTGCCGTGAAAATGGGTGCTATTGTAGCGGAAACTTCTGAAGAAAATGAAAATTTAATTTATGATTTCGGATTAAATTTAGGCATTGCTTTTCAATTGCAAGATGATTACTTAGACGCTTTTGGAAACCCAGAAAATTTTGGCAAACAAGTGGGAGGAGATATTATCGAAAATAAAAAAACGTATTTATTTTTAAAAGCAATGGAGTTTGCAAATGCAAATGACAAACAACAATTGTCACATTTATTCTCCATTCAATTAGCTGATAATGCAGAAAAAATTGAAGCTGCTAAGAAAATATTTGTAGAAAGCGGCGCAAGCGAAGCAACTAAAAAAGCGATAGCAAATTACACCTTAAAAGCTTTTGAAACTTTAGAAAAAATGGCTATAGATGACGAAAAGAAAGCTATTTTAAAAGCCTTTGGGGAAAATTTAATGGGAAGAAACGTGTAATTAATCAAATGCAATTACGATATCAACTTCAAAATTTAATTTTAAAACTATACTTGATGTTGATTTTTAAAGCTTTGTTATTGATTTTTGAATTTGTTATTGTAATTAAAATGTATCATTCACCTGCAACTATTGACGCCTTAATTTCGCAAGCCGAAGAAGAAAATTTGTATTTCAAATTGATTGAACAAGTCAACAAAGATTTTGCCTTAGCTAATGAAAATATTGATATTCCAATCAGTATTTTGCCTTTTGAATTTAAAAAAAGAATTCAAGAAAAATTACTGTATTTAATTCAACGTAAATTTACCGAATACTTAAATCTACTTTATATCATTGATGTTTCAGAAGACCAAATAAAAAAATTAGATGGTTCTGACCTGGTTCAACTAGCCGAACAAGTTGCTTTTTTAATTCTAAAAAGAGAATGGCAAAAAGTATGGTTCAGAAAATATTATTAAAATTGAATTCTTACAAAAGGCATATAAGCTTGTGCATAAACATTATTGCGTTCTTTATACAAAACATTATAACGTACACCTACAGTTACATTTTGAGATCTATACCCTGCACCTAAAAACAAAGATGTATTCCAAAAATTTCGATTGGCTTGTGAATTGGTAGCAAAACTATTGTTAACTCTAAGTTGCTCAACCTCAACAGACAATTGCATTTCTTCAAAAGCATTAAACAATCCAATAGTGCTTACTCCATAAATCGCCGAAGAAAAATAACCACTTTGTTTACTGTAACTCCCTATTAAACCACAGCCCATCGCTGTTTTAGAATTAAAATTATAATAAGCGGTTGGCGCTAAAGAAACATCTGTAAAACCGCCTCCTACGGCTAATCCTAACCCTCCTCCATAAGTAACATGCTTCCAAAAATTACTTTTAATCTTAGAACCACTTTCTTCTTGAGCAGTTAAAATTGAAAAATTCAGAATTAAAACCCCTAAAAAAAATGATTTTGATAACTTTAAGCATTTTTTCATATCCTTTTTAAATAATTTACAATTTAGTGTATAAAAGTATAAAATTCTTTGAAAGATTAGCAGAAAAGTTTATACTTTTGCATTAATTTTTTAACCCCAAAGATTGATACATCAATATCATGGATAGGTTTTCATTTTTAAACGCAGCACACACAGCATATTTTGCTGAACTATACGATCAATATTTACAAAATCCAGATAGCATAGAGCCTAGCTGGAGAAGCTTTTTTCAAGGTTTTGATTTTGCAAACGAATTTGCAAACCCTACTGAAGAACTAGGCAATGTAACTATTGACCACTCTAATCTTTCTGAGAAAATAGAGAAAGAGATACGAGTTATACAACTTATTGAAGCATATAGAACAAACGGACATTTGTTTTCAAAAACGAATCCTGTTAGAGATAGAAGAACATTTTCTCCTTCTTTAGCGATTGAAAATTTCCATTTGTCGTCGACAGATTTAACGACTGTGTTTCAATCTTCGACATTAGTAAATAAAACACCAATAACATTAGGTGAACTAATTCAACTTTTAGAAAAGTTATTTTGCCAGTCTTTAGCTTTCGAATACAAATACATTCGTGACCCAAAAGCAATTCAATGGATTGAATCAAAAATAAACGCTATGACTGACGAAGTTTCGTCAGAAAGAAAAAAAATAATTCTTGAAAAACTTAACGAAGCCGTTTCTTTTGAAAACTTTTTACACACCAAATATGTAGGACAAAAACGTTTTTCTTTAGAAGGTAACGAAGCTGTTGTTCCTGCTTTTGATTTACTTATTGAAGATGCAGCACAAGCAGGCGTTGAACAAGTTGTACTAGGTATGGCGCACAGAGGGCGTTTAAATATTCTAGCCAATGTTTTTGATAAACCTACAAAAAATATCTTCAGTGAATTTGATGGAAAAGATTATGCAGATGAAGATCATTTTGATGGAGATGTAAAATACCACCTTGGAATTACAACTCACAAAACCACTAGAGCAGGAAAAGCAATAAATATTAACTTAGTTCCAAATCCATCTCATTTAGAAACAGTAGGTGCCGTAGTTGAAGGCATTACACGTTCTAAACAAGATAGATTATTCGCAAACGAACCTAAAAAAGTATTACCTGTAATTGTACATGGAGATGCTGCCGTTGCCGGACAAGGCTTAGTTTATGAAGTAGCACAAATGGTAAATCTTGATGGATATAAAACACAAGGAACAATCCATGTGGTAATTAATAACCAAGTAGGATTTACAACTAACTACACAGATTCAAGATCTGCTACCTATTGTACAGATGTTGCCAAGCTTACTGCTTCTCCAGTTATTCATGTAAATGCTGATGATGCTGAGGCGGTTGTAAAAGCTATGACATTTGCCTTAGAATACAGAATGCAATTTGGATTAGATGTGTATATAGATGTATTGGGTTACAGAAAATATGGTCATAACGAAGGTGATGAACCTCGATTTACACAACCAAAATTATACAAAACACTAGCTAAGCACAAAAATGTTAGAGATATTTATGGTGCTAAATTAGCCGAACAAAATATAATTTCCTCTTCATATGTAAAAGAAATTGAAGAGGCATACAAAGCTAAATTAGATGAAAATTTAAATGCTTCAAGAGCGGAAGAACTAACAGTAATTACACCATTTATGCAAGATGAATGGGCTGGTTTTACAAAAGCTAACAGAACTAAAATGTTAGAAAAAATCAACACCGCTGTAGATAAAAAAATATTAACTGACATTGCAAAAGTAGTTACTGAATTGCCTACCGATAAAAAATTTATTAGTAAAATACAAAAACTAATCAACGACAGAAAAGTAATGTATTTTGACACAAATAAGTTAGATTGGGCTATGGGCGAAATGTTAGCGTATGGCTCTTTGCTAACGGAAGGCTATAATGTGCGTATTTCAGGGCAAGATGTAGAGAGAGGGACTTTTTCTCATCGTCATGCGGTTGTAAAAGTAGATGAATCTGAAGAAGAAGTTGTATTACTAGATCATATTCCAAACAAGAAAGGAAACTTTAATGCTTTCAACTCGTTATTATCCGAATATGGTGTGGTAGGTTTTGATTATGGATATGCGTTAGCGTCGCCAAAAACATTAACCATTTGGGAAGCACAATTTGGAGATTTTTCAAATGGCGCTCAAATTATGATTGATCAATACATTTCTGCTGCGGAAGACAAATGGAATAGTCAAAACGGATTGGTTTTCTTAATGCCTCATGGGTATGAAAATCAAGGTGCTGAGCATTCGTCTGCAAGAATGGAGCGTTATTTACAATTGTGTTCTCAACAAAATATGTTTGTGGCAGATTGTACAACCCCTGCAAATTTCTTCCACTTATTGAGAAGACAAATGCTAACGAATTACAGAAAACCATTGATGGTATTTACACCAAAAAGTTTACTGCGTCATCCAGAGGCTGTTTCAGGGGTAGAAGAGTTTGCTTCTGGCACATTCCAAGAAGTAATTGATGATGTACATGTACATGCTGCAGATGTAAAAACATTAGTATTCTGTACAGGTAAATTTTATTATGATTTAAAAGCAGAAAGAGAGAACTTAGGAAGAAACGATGTAGCTTTAGTTCGTATTGAACAATTATTCCCTTTAGCAATAGATCAATTACAGGCAGTCATTGCTAAATATTCAAATGCCAATGATTATGTTTGGGCACAAGAAGAACCAAAAAATATGGGCGCTTATGGTTACATGCTAATGAATTTTGATTTAGTAAAATTAAGACTAGCCTCATCACCAGCTTATAGTGCTCCTGCTGCTGGTAGCTATACGCGTTCTAAAAAACGCCATGCGGCTACTATTGCTAAAGTATTTGATAAAAATTTATAAAAAATAAATCGTATTTTTGAAATAACATATAACAACACTTTATAAAATTATATACCGATGATTTTAGAAATGAAAGTCCCTTCACCAGGGGAATCAATAAAAGAAGTAGAAATTGCTACTTGGTTAGTAAAAGATGGAGATTATGTAGAAAAAGACCAGGCAATTGCTGAGGTTGATTCAGATAAAGCAACACTTGAATTACCAGCTGAAATGAGCGGAATTATTACGCTTAAAGCGGAAGAAGGTGACACTGTGGCTGTAGGTGCTGTAGTTTGTTTAATTGACACAGATGCTTCTAAACCAGAAGGCGGTGCAAGCGCTCCAGCAACCGAGGCACCAAAAGCTGAAACTAAAAAAGAAGATGCACCAAAAACAACACCTGTGCAAGAAACTACTTATGCAACGGGTTCAGCTTCACCTGCAGCAAAGAAAATATTAGCCGAGAAAAACATTCAGCCTTCTGATATTGTAGGAACAGGCAAAGGAGGTAGAATCACAACTGAAGATGCAGCTAATGCTGTACCATCTATGGGAACACCTACAGGAGGTTCTCGTGGTTCCGAACGAACAAAACTTTCTATGTTACGTAGAAAAGTAGCTGAACGTTTAGTTGCTGCTAAAAACGAAACTGCCATGTTAACTACTTTTAATGAAGTTGATATGACAGCTATCTATGCGTTGCGCGAACAATATAAAGATGAGTTTAAAGCAAAACATGGTTTAGGATTAGGGTTTATGTCGTTTTTCACTAAAGCAGTAACTAGAGCTTTGCAATTGTACCCAGATGTAAATTCAATGATTGATGGTCAAGAGAAAATATCTTATGACTTCTGTGACATTTCAGTTGCAGTTTCTGGACCAAAAGGGCTTATGGTACCTGTAGTTAGAAATGCCGAATTATTATCATTCCGTGGCGTAGAAGCAGAAATTAAAAGACTCGCTATCCGAGCTCGTGACGGGCAAATTACTGTTGATGAAATGACGGGTGGTACATTTACTATTTCTAATGGTGGTGTATTTGGTAGTATGTTGTCTACACCAATTATCAATCCTCCACAATCAGGAATTTTAGGTATGCACAACGTGGTAGAGCGAGCTATTGTTAAAAATGGACAAATCGTAATTGCTCCTGTTATGTATGTTGCCTTATCTTATGATCATAGAATTATTGATGGTCGGGAATCAGTTGGATTCTTAGTAGCTGTTAAAGAAGCATTAGAAAATCCAACGGAACTATTAATGGATAACAATCCTAAAAAGGCATTAGAATTGTAATTTCAACCCTTTTTAAAATAAACTTAAAACCCGATTACATTTCTAATCGGGTTTTTAAATGTAAAAATATGACCTCTTACCTAGCCCTATTAAAAAATATTTTAAACGAAAAATGTCCAAAATGTGAGCAAGGAAAAGTATTTGCTACATCAGGAAATTTACTCTTATTGCGGATTCCAAAAATGCATGAACACTGCTCAACTTGCAACCATAAATTTGAAAAAGAACCAGGCTATTTTTTTGGATCTATGTTTGTAAGCTATGCGCTTGCAGTAGGAGAAATGCTATTGTTGTTTTTGTTTTTACATGTATTTATTTCTAGTTATGTAACTATTATTCTTAGTATCGTAGCAGCAACATTACTATTAAGCACTTTTAATTTTAGATGTTCAAGAATGATATGGATCTATATTTTTGATGGAACGAATAGAAAATTATAAAATACAGAACTCTCATTTACAGAAAATATTTTTGTTTATTTGTAAGATTACAATTGCCATAAACAAAATCGTTTGTATGCAAACACTAATTAAGATAGGCGATATCATTTGACCAATAAAAAACAAATAATTAGCTACATATGAAAAAGAACCCGAAACAAGCTGCGATAGGATTTATATTTATTACCATGTTAATTGATATTACAGGATGGGGGATAATAATTCCTGTAATTCCAAAATTGATAAAAGAACTGATTCATGGTGATATTAGTGAAGCAGCAAAAATTGGAGGTTGGTTAACATTTGCCTATGCATTTACGCAATTTATTTTTGCACCACTAATTGGTAATTTAAGTGATAAATATGGGAGAAGGCCTATCATTTTAATTTCGCTATTTGCTTTTTCTATGGACTACTTGTTATTGGCTTTTGCACCTACAATCACTTGGTTATTTGTAGGAAGAATTATAGCTGGTTTAACAGGCGCAAGTATTACAACTGCTTCAGCTTATATTGCAGATGTGAGTACACCCGAAAATCGAGCAAAAAACTTTGGAATGATTGGTGCCGCTTTTGGCTTAGGCTTCATTATTGGGCCCGTAATTGGTGGTTTACTAGGACAATATGGCGCTCGAGTACCATTTTATGCTGCTGCTGTATTATGTTTACTCAACTTTTTATATGGTTTTTTCATTTTACCTGAATCATTAGATAAAGAAAACCGAAGAGCTTTTGATATTAAAAGAGCTAATCCAATTGGCGCTTTATTACATGTAAAAAAATACCCTAAATTAATTGGTCTTGTTTTCGCAATATTTTTATTGTACGTAGCATCTCATGCTGTTCATAGCAATTGGAGTTTCTTTACTATGTATCGCTTTAATTGGGATGAAAAAATGGTTGGTATTTCCTTAGGAGTAATTGGTTTATTAGTTGGGATTGTTCAAGGTGGATTAATCAGATGGATTAATCCTAAATTAGGAAATGAAAAAAGCATCTATGTAGGTATGGCTTTATACACGATTGGTATGTTTTTGTTTGCCACAGCAATAGAAAGTTGGATGATGTTTGTTTTTCTTATTCCTTATTGTTTAGGCGGAATTGCTGGACCTGCAATGCAAGCCGTTATTTCTGAACAAGTTCCTTCAAATGAACAAGGCGAAATACAAGGGACATTATCGAGCTTAATGAGCGCCTCGGCTATTATTGGTCCTCCAATGATGTCGACCGTTTTTTATTTTTTTACACACAATGAAGCACCATTTCTATTTCCAGGAGCGCCCTTTGTATTAGGAGGATTCTTAATGTTACTGAGTACAATTATTGCGTATTTTTCTTTTCGTAAAAAACAAAATGCTGTTTAAGTTACCTTAAACAGCATTTAAAAAAATATAGCTTATATTATTCTAAAATTAAATATTGCCATGCTTGTAAACCAATAGGTGCATCGGTTCTAAATTGAATTTTATTCCCCGACATATATTCGGTAAAATCACCTTTTAATTGAATTTTTGTTTCAATCGTTTGATTCGATAAATTAGCTATGAAAATTACTTTTTTACCATCTTTTTCACGTTCAAAGGCTAAAATTTTATCATCATTAGCGGTTGGAATTCTTTTGTATGAAGCAGCATTTTTACCTCCGTTTAAAGCAATATTATCTCGTTTTAATTGACCTAATTTTTTGTAAATAGCCATCATTTTTCCTTCTTTATGGTCAAATTGATCTTTTTCAAAAAATTTCAAACGTTTATTTAAATCATATTCTTGACCATTATAAATCAATGGCATACCCGGCATGGTAAATGACAACGCTGCAAAAACCTCAACAGCATTTCCTAATCTTTCATATTCTGTTCCGTTCCATGAATTTTCATCATGATTTGAAGTAAATACCATATAAACATCATCTTTCTCATTTGATGTTAATACTTTTTGCATATAAGCATCAAAGTCTTTAACTGTATTTTCACCTTTGTAAATTTTATTAAAAATATGATGAACCGTCCAGCCGTATTGCATGTCAAAAGCATCTTGCATTAAATCGGGTTGCTCTGCTTCCATTAACATAAAGACAGGCTTAATTTTGTTTAACTCTTTTGCTGTATTGTCCCAAAAATCTCTTGGCACTTCCATAGCTACATCACAACGATAACCATCAATATTATGCTTTTCAATCCAATATTTCATGTCTTCTAACATTGCTTTTCTCATGTTTGGATTATCATAATTTAAATCCGCCACATCCGTCCAATCAAATGGAGAAACCATATTTCCTTTTTTATCGCGCGTATAATAATCATTATGCTCCGTTACCCAAGCATGATCCCAAGCTGTGTGATTTGGTACCCAATCCAAAATTACATAGATGCCATTTTCGTGCGCTGTTTTAACTAATTTATCAAAATCTGCCTTTGTTCCATAATTAGGCGTCACACTTCTATAATCTTTTACAGCATAATGACTTCCATAATATTTAGCTCTTTCATTTTCAGGTATTTGTTCAATTGAAACATTACCATACGCTTTTCTATTCTTCATTCCCACTTCATGGATTGGCATTAACCAAATAATTTTTACACCTAAACTTTTCAATTTAGGAATGTCTTTTGTAAAAGCATTAAATGTTCCTTCTGGGGAATATTGGCGAATATTTGCTTCGTAAATTATAGCATTTTCCATTTGACTTGAATCATACTTCAATACAGTAGATTTCATGTCATTTTGTGCTGAAGCACTGATACATATTAAAAGTGCAGCAAATGAGGTGATAAATTTTTTCATTTTCTTCTATTAAAAATTAATTTCTATTGTGTTTTGGTTATTTTCTTTTTCTGCTTTTATGATTAATGTTTGTGTTTGTTTATTAAATTCAAAAGTTCTGATGTTTCCATTTACCTTTATGTTTTTTGGAGCTTTGTTACAATTATGAATTACTATTTCAAATTGTTTCGTTGTCATTTTATAGTTTCCTCTTGAAATAGCTTCTGTGCTTATTAAAAGTTTTTTGTTGTTTTGAGTACTTTTAAAATGAATCGTTCCGTAATCATTTTTAACAATTGCTTCAGGTGTTTGTCCGTTATCTTCATACATATATCCTGCTGCAGTAGTTTCATTATCTCTAAAATAATGCACGACTATTTCGTCATAATTAATAGCTGAAGTCGTTTGTGCTACTTTATACATAGGAATAAAACTTCCTGCTTTCACAAATGTTGGGATATAATTTTCTACTAATGAAAGTATTTCTGTTGCACCTGCTTCATAGCGTTTTCCAGTATAAAAATCATACCAATTTGCCGAATTAGGAAAATATATCTCTTTCGTTTTTTGAGCTTTTTCAAGAATAGGGTAAATTAAAAAATCATTCCCCCATAAATACCCATCAGCTTTTGAGAGTAAATTATTTGTCTCGTCTTCAAAAAACAGAGGTCGCATAAGCGGTGTACCCGTGGTTGAATTTTTGTAAGCCAACGTATAATTATAAGGCACTAATTGGTAACGCAATTCGATTGCTTGTTTGGCTATTTTTTTTGCCCAGTCGCTTCTGTAAACAGCTTCTGAAGGCACTTCTTCTTGTGCGTGTGGTCTAAATATAGGGTTAAACACACCATATTGTAACCATCTTACATATAATTCATCGTCAAGGTTTGCACCAGCAAACCCACCTAAATCTGAATGCATATAAGCCATGCCTTGCATTCCCATTTGTAATGCAATCTCCACTTGTTTTGACAAGCCTCCCCATGTTCTATTGACATCTCCACTCCACGGAATCATTCCATAGCGTTGTGACCCTGCTGCACCAGCCCGCATTAGAATAAATGGCCTCTGAGTAGGGAAATCTTTCTGATAACCTTCATAAATCATTTTTGCCCATTGATGCCCATAAATATTGTGCACCTCGTCTGCTAAACCTTTTATGGAATGAGCAAAAGAAGGGAAAACTTCGGGCTCACCTAAATCACCCCAAACACCTCCTACTCCATTATTTATTAAATTTTTATAAATGTCCCAAAACCATTTTTCCCCTTCTGGTTTAAAAACATCAACTAATCCTGTATTTCCAAAATAAAAGTCCCATGTAGCTGGTTTACTACCTTCTGAAGTACATAATACATTTTTAGCCACTGCATCATTCCATTTAGCCGAAGTAGTTAAAATAAATGGTTCTGTTATAGGTATCGTTTTTACTCCAATTTTATTAAAATCGCTTACCATCGTCTCAAAATTTGGAAAGCTATCTCTAAAAACTTCCAAATTTCCCATGGTGCCTTGAATCGTTTTACCAAACCAATACAAATCTAGAATTATAGCATCTACAGGTATCTTTTCTGCTTTAAATTTTTCAATCGTTTTTCTAGCTTCTGCTTCCGAATGATATCCAAAACGAGAAGCAAAATTTCCAAAAGCCCATCTTGGTGGTAAAGGCTGTCTTCCTGTAAGCAGGGTATAATTTGTTGTTAAATCTTCCCATGAATCACCCACAATTATCTGATACGTCTTTCTCCCAGAAATTGTTTCATATTCTAATGTATTATTTTTTTGACTATAAATCTAAATAGCCCACTGGAGCATTATCAAAATGCACCATATATTTGTTTGACGAAATAACTATAGGAAGAGTAAAATTCATTAAAGCAGCTTGGTCTTCATATCCATAGTGTGCTCTGTTGTATAACGCTAGTTTATTTCCTCTTCTATTCATGCCTAAAGCTCTAGCGCCGCCGCCATAAAGAATTTCGTTAGGCGTAATTGAAAACTGTAGCACTTCTGTAGAGTCTGCTTTGATATTATCTTTAACAATATCTAAGGGAATGTGTTTTCTTTTAAAATAGCCTAATTTTTCAGCTAGAATTTCTTTGTTTTTATAGGAATAGCTTATTTGAAAAGGTTGTTTGGTAATTTTGATAGTCAGATTTTGATACGAAATAGAAATTTCGTTATCATTTTCAATGGAAGTTATATCATAATTATCCGAATTTACAGGTATAGTAGCTACTGATTCAGGTGCGTGTTTTTCGTTATTGGGTATAAAAGTAGTTTCAACTATGTTTGAATTAATAAATTTGAAATGATATGCTCCATCCGACACATTGACGTGTAAACCCTTTGAATAAAGAAAATTTCTTTTTGTGTTTTGCCCGAAGGAAATTGTAGTTAGTACAAGTAATATAAGTATTTTTTTCATTTCAAATGAGTTAGTTAATTGAAACCCCATTATTTTCCAAACATAAATTCTAAAGGAATATGAATTCTTTTTTGCCAAGAATTTTCAGAATGATCTGTTCCTTCAAATTTTAAATTTTTAGCATTTTTTTCAGTAAATCCTTTTTTTGCTAGTATTTGATTTACATTGTCTTCATATTTTACATAAAATGCATCTAATGTTTCTGTGCCAAAATCAAAATAAATTTTATGTGTATCAGGATTCGGTAATTTTTTTTGCATATAGGTAAAAAAAGCATTAGGTATAGGGTTGTTTTCTACATCTTTTAATCCTATCCAATGTGTGGACAAACAAGCGGCTTTACTAAAAATTTCAGGATATTCACATATAGCATACATAGAAATTAGTCCGCCCATACTAGAACCCATAACCGCCGTATGTGCAGCATCTGAATACGTTGAAAATTGCTTGTCTACAAATGGCTTAACTTCCTTTACAATAAATTTTAAATAATTATCTGAATTAATTTTAGTCAAATCTAAATTGATAGCTTTCGCTTGTTCAATCATTTTTTCTTTCTCTTGTTTTGGCAATAAATCAAATGCTTTTTGTGGAAATAAATCTAAATGTCTTATAGTAGGAATATTCCAAACACCTACCACAATTACATCTTCAATTTTATTTTCTGCTACTAATTTGGTCACTACATCATCTACTTGCCATTCTTGTTTATTCCAAGTTATGGTTGCGTCAAAAAGCATTTGTCCATCATGCATATACAAAACAGAATACTTTTTTTCTGGGGAATAATTTTCTGGCAACCAAACATCTACATTTCGGGGCTTTACATAGTTTGATGGAAAATTTTCAACACGTTGAATTTTACCTAAAAAATGTTCATTTTTTATTTCTTTCATCGTTATTTCTTGTGCAAAAGAGCATACTGAAATAAATAAGAATAAGATTTTTTTGTACATTATTTTAATTCTAAAATTAAACTAGATTTACCATCTATAGTTATTTCTTTTGTGCAATCAAAAGTATTTCCAGACAAAACATCAATACCTTTTATATATTTTTCAAGATTTTCTTTAAATCTATCTACTTTAAAAGTTTGTTTGTCTTTACTATTATTGATTATAACCATAACGCTTTCTTTTTCATCGTGTCTAAAATAAACGTATACATTGTTTTCAGGAATATAATGCGTTAGCTTTCCTGTATGAATAATGTTTTTACTTTTTCTCCAATTTAATATTTTTGATGTAAAATCAAAGTATTTAGCCTGTTCTGTTGTTCTACCTTCTTTTGTAAAAGCGGTTGTTGTATCTGTAGCCCAGCCACCTGGAAAATCTCTTCGTATATCTGCATCGCCTTTACTTTTATCTCCTGCCATTCCAATTTCTGATCCATAATAAATTTGAGGGATGCCTCTTGTTGTGGCAATAAGAGTTAAAGCTAATTGGTATTTTTTAAAATCATTTTTATAGATTTCATTAATTCTGTTCGTATCATGATTTTCAAAAAACACTAATAAACTATTCGGGTTGGGATATAGAAAGTCATTCGTAAAGTTGTTATAAACCTTTATAATACCACCAAACCAAGAGGCTTCATCGTCATTAAAAACACCATTATGAATTGCTTCCTGAAGTGTAAAATCCATAACTGAAGGTAAATACGAATTGTAATTTTGGATAGCTCCAATTTTACTATCTTTTTGCCAATAAGCCATTTGTGCTTGATCGTACATCCATACTTCACCAACGATATTAAAATTTGGATATTCATCAGTGATTGCTTTTGTCCATTTTGCAATACCTGCTTTGTCTGCATAAGAATAGGTATCTACCCTAAAGCCATTTAAATCTGCATATTCAATCCACCAAATTGCATTCTGAATTAAATAATTTAACACCAATGGATTAGATTGATTTAAATCGGGCATTGATTTTACAAACCATCCATCCATGCAATACTTTGTGTCAATTTTTGAAGCATTTTGATCAAATTGGGTAGTCATTCTATAATTTGTTTGTCCGTATCCTGGAAACTGATGGAACCAATCATAGGTAGGCATATCTTTAAACATCCAGTGTTCTGCTCCCCAATGATTGGTTACATAGTCTACTACTAACTTCAAATTTCTTTTTTTCATTTCTGCTGATAAACGAACAAAATCTTCATTTGTACCGTATCTTGGATCTATTTTATACACATCAGATTGTGCATAGGTATGATAGGAATAGGTTTTGTCATTGTCCTCGCAAAGTGGTGTTGGCCAAATTGCCGTAGCACCAACACTTTTTATGTAATCTAAATTTTTTATGATTCCTTCAATATCTCCGCCGTGTCTTCCGCCAGGATTATTTCTGTCTGCTTTTTCGGTTGTATTTGGTGTACTGTCATTGGATGAATTACCATTTGCGAATCGGTCTGGCATAAGTAAATAAATCACATCCGAGGCATCAAAACTTTCTCGCAAACGTGAATTCTCTTTTCTTTTTTTAATTTCGTATTTTTGAGTAAAGGATTTATTTTTGTTTTTAAATGTAAAAATTACTTCTTGAGCCAAAACATTTTTAGTATCTATAGTCACAAAAATGTAATTTGGGTTTTCTGTTTTTTGAACACCTGTTATTACTATTCCGTTAGATACTGAAACCGTATTTTGAGCAATGTTTTTTCCATAAAACATAATTTGAACCTGATTCAGATTCATGTTTTCATACCAAAAAGGCGGCTCCACTTTATCTATTTGGGCAAAACCAAATGTACTAAGTAATAAAAAGAAAAGTATTTTTTTCATGATCTAATTTTTGATTGCTTATTTCAATTATATATTGCTTTCCCTAATTAATTTGTTTGTTATATAGAAAATTGATTCGATTACCCAAAAAAGGATCGTCTATACTGTTACAATATTATTTGGTTCAATCACAACTTCTTTACCAAAAACAAACACTTTTACAGGTTTTTCTCCTTCTAAACTGAATGTTGTTCCTTGATGTGATGCGTTTACTTTTATAATTTGATTTCTAAAATTAATTTTAAATGAAAATCCTTCCCACTGTTTCGGAATTCTTGGTTCAAAATGTAACATGTCATTTTTAATACGCATTCCTCCAAACCCTTCTACAATGCTCATCCAAGTTCCTGCCATAGACGTAATATGTAATCCTTCATGAACTTCTTTGTTATAATCATCTAAATCTAATCGAGATGTTCTTAAGTAAAAAGTATAAGCTTGTTCCATTCTGCCTAAAACCGCAGCTTGAATAGAATGTACACAAGGTGACAATGAACTTTCATGAACGGTAAATGGTTCATAAAAATCAAAATGTTTAGCTAACTCTTCTTTTGTAAAATGATCTTCAAAGAAATAGAATCCTTGTAAGGTATCTGCTTGTTTGATGTAAGGCGAACGAAGAATTCTATCCCAAGACCATTTTTGATTGATAGGTCTTTGGCTCTTGTCTAAATCAGCTACCGTAATTAATTCTTTATCTAAGAAACCATCTTGTTGTAAATATACTCCATGTTCTTCTGAATAAGGAAAATACATGTTGTCTGCGGTATTTTTCCAAGATTGTAATTCGGTATCGTTTAAGCTTACTTTGCTCATAATTCTTTCAAAATCAGAAGTATATTCCGATTTTACTTTTTCAATTTGAGCATACGTATAATCAATACACCATTTTGCAATATAATTGGTATACCAGTTATTATTTACATTATTTTCATATTCATTTGGTCCTGTAACACCTAAAATTACATACTTGTTTTTATTTGTAGAAAACGTAGCTCTTTGGTGCCAAAAACGTGCAATTCCGATTAAAACTTCTAATCCTTTTTCTGGGATATAACTATAATCACCTGTGAAACGGTAATAATTATAAATAGCAAATGCAATGGCTCCGTTTCTATGAATTTCTTCAAAAGTAATTTCCCATTCGTTATGACATTCTTCACCATTCATTGTTACCATCGGATAGAGTGCCGCCCCATTTTTGAACCCTAAATTATTTTGAGCATTTTCGATGGCTTTGTCTAATTGATTGTAACGGTATTCTAATAAACTACGAGCAACATTTTGATCTTTTGTTGCCATATAAAACGGGATGCAATACGCTTCAGTATCCCAATAAGTTGAGCCACCATATTTTTCTCCAGTAAATCCTTTAGGTCCAATATTTAAGCGAGAATCTTTACCTAAATAGGTTTGGTTTAATTGAAAAATATTGAAACGAATTCCTTGTTGGGCTTTTACATCTCCTTCGATAGTAATATCACTCATTTCCCAAATTTTAGCCCACGCTAATTTTTGATTTTCTAGCAATCTATCAAAGCCTAAATCAGTAGCTTGAGTAATAATTTTTTGTGCTGCTGAAATTAAATATTCTTCTTTATGATTGGTTGAAACCGTATAGCCTCCAAATTTTTGAATGCTTACTTTTTGTCCTTTAACTGCTGCAATTTCATAAGAAAATGAAATACTATGTGCTTCTTTTTTAACCTCTACAGGTTTTACATCTGCAATAGTTTCATTTACCAATATACTATTGTGCATATAGGTAGCTACTGTGAAATTTGTTTTTAAAGTGCGTGCTACAACAAAAGCTTGATTGTCTTGATTTTTCAATTCCAATGTTTCCCAAAAACGCTCTTCCCAATTTGTATCTTCATTTTCAATTCCTGCATCAACATAAGGTTTAAAAACGACTTTGGCATCTGTATTTATCGGAATTATTTCATAACGAATAGCACCTAATTCATCAATATCTAATGAAAGAAAACGAATGGCTTTTACTTCAATTTGTGTGTCATTTTGTAATACAGCTTCAAAAGAACGGCTATACCATCCTTCTTTCATATTTAGTTCGCGCTTAAAATGTGCAACGGATTTACATGTTGCTAAATCAAGATTTTCGCCATTAATTTCTACGTTAATACCTATCCAATTTGGCGCGTTCAATACTTTTGCGAAATATTCTGGATAGCCATTTTTCCACCAGCCCACTTTCGTTTTATCTGGGTAATAAACACCTGCAATGTAACTACCTTGAAAAGTACTCCCTGAGTAGTGCTCTTCAAAATTGGCACGTTGTCCCATAGCCCCATTACCTATACTAAATAAACTTTCAGATGACTTTACTCGATCTGCATCAAATCCTTCTTCAATTATGGACCAATTATTTGGTAAAATATAATCTTGATTCATTTTTACTAAAATATTACTACTATAACTAACCTATTCGTTAATTAATTTTGATAAAAAAGCTTCATCTATTTGTGTGAAGTCTTTAAAATTAAACTTTGCTTCTTGTAAAATAGTTGGTTCTCCAATTCCTATACTGGTCATATTAGCTAAATTAGCTGCTTGAATTCCAGCAACAGAATCTTCAAAAACAATACAATTTTCGTTTTTAACCTTTACTTTTTTTGCCCCTTGAAGAAAAACTTCTGGGTCTGGTTTTGCGTTGGAAACATCGTTTCCGTCTACTATAGCATCAAAATAATGCAAAATATGGACTTTTTCTAAAATAGGAATAGCATTTTTACTTGCTGAGCCCAATACAATAAATTGATTTTTTATTTTAAGAAAATCTAATACTCTTACTACATCTGGAAGAATTTCAGATTCATCCATCGCGTCAATATAAGTTAGATAATCTTCATTTTTTTGTTGTAACCAACGTTGTTTTTCCTCCTCTGTAGCTTGATAATTTCCCAAACCTAAAATAAGTTCAAGAGAACGCACACGGCTTACGCCTTTCAAATTTTCATTATCTTCATGTGTAAAATGAATACCTAAACTAGTGGCTAGTTTTTGCCAAGCCAAAAAATGATATTTAGCCGTATCTACAATTACACCATCAAGATCAAAAATAAATGCTTTTTTATTACCCACTTATTATCTTTTTATCGGTTATTAAAAAATTGCAAAGTCCACCTATTATTAATGCTGTTCCTGCTAATAGCATTGGTGCAATAGCTGTATCTCCAAATAATTTTGACAACACATTTACACCGCCCAAAGCCGCTATAATTTGAGGAATCACGATAAACATATTAAAAAGTCCCATCATGAAACCCATTTTATCTTCATCAACTGAACTTGACAACATCGCATAAGGCATAGAGAGTATACTTCCCCATGATAAACCTATTAAAATAAATGACACATTTAAATAACTAGGATTTGGCATTACACTCATCATTAAAAAACCTATTCCTCCAGCAATGAGTGAAAACATGTGAATAAATTTTCTGTTCACTTTTAAACGCGAAGAATAAAACGTTAAAATAAGCGCAAACGCCATAGACGATAATCCATATAAACCCATAGCAGAACCTACAGAATCTGAAGCCGTTTGAAATGCATTGTTTAAAGTATCAAACTCTAATTTTTCAGCCGGAATTTGTAAATTAAACTCTTTTTTTAATGGTGCGGGTGCTTTAAATACATGTTCAGTTAATGCTGGTGTTGCCATACTCCACATAGTAAAAAAGGCAAACCAACTAAAAAATTGAATCACACCTAATTTTAGCATATTGCTAGACATAGAGCGCAATGAAGCAAAAAAGTCTGTAATAAAATTTGTTTCACTTTTTTTCGTTTCAAATGCTTCTAAATCTTTTGGAGGATATTCTTTAGTGGTAAGAATAGTATAAAGAATACTCAATAAAAAAACTAATGCGCCTATTCCAAACGCAACTTTTACATACACTGGAATAACGCCTGTTTCGTTAGTTTCTGCAAAACCTAATTGTTTTACAAGCCAAGGTAAATTTGATGCTACCCAAGTACCAATTCCAATAATTAGTGTTTGCATGATAAATCCATAAGAACGCTGTTCGTCTGGTAATTTATCTGCAACTAATGCACGAAAAGGTTCCATACTAATGTTTATTGAAGCGTCTAGTATCCATAAAAAACCAGCCGCTATCCATAACGTTGATGAATAAGGAACAAAAAATAAGGCAAATGAGCTTAAAACAGCGCCCAATAAAAAATAGGGTTTTCTTCTACCAAATCGCGTTGACCAAGTTCTATCACTTAAAAATCCTATGATAGGTTGAACAATTAAACCGGTTAAAGGTGCTGCTATCCACAATCCTGGAATGTCATGAGGCTCTGCGCCTAACGTTTGAAAGATTCTTGACATGTAACCTCCCTGTAGGGCAAAACCGAACTGTATCCCTAAGAAACCGAAACTCATGTTCCAAATTTCCCAGAAACTTAACTTACGTTTTTCCATTTATCGTAATTCATTTATTAATACTACGATAAGCGTTTATTTTGCTTATCAAAACTTAATTTTGAAGTGAAGTTATAAGCTTTGATAATCACAAATATAAAATAAAAAAAAATTAAGTTATACATTTATTTCGAAATAAATTGTATGGAAATTATAATTTATTTATATCTAAATAACTGTTTTTCAGCATAATAAACAAAACTATTACGTTGTCGTAGATTCTCTAAATACTAAATTTGTTTCGATGATTTCTGTAGTGTATTGTTCATCTTCTTCTTCTTTCTCTAAACGGTCAATTAAAATTTTAGCTGCCTTTTGTCCCATTTTAATTCCATTTTGACTCACCGTAGTTATAGTTGGCGTAGAAAACTGAGAAATAATTCCGTCTGTAAAGCCAATAACCGCAATGTCTTCAGGCACTTTCTTACCTAATTTTAGGGCTGTTTTTATAGCTGTTACAGCAAACAATTCATTAACAGCAAAAACCGCATCAATATCGTTATTTTGTAACAATTCTGTAATACTATCTTGGCAATGTTCAATATCTTCAATTTTAAGTATTAAATGCTCTTGAACAAGCATTTTATGTTCCTTCAGCGCCTTCAAATATCCCTCCGTTCTTAACTTACCTACACTTACATAATCAACTGTAGTTATTAAAGCTATATTTTTATATTTTTTTTCTATGAAAAAGCTTACCGCGTCATATGCCGCTTGTTGATCATCAATAATAACTTTATCACAAAATACGTCATTTGTAATTCTGTCAAACAAGACTACAGGCATCCCTTGATTAATGACTTCTTCAATATGATGAAAGTCTTTTTTCTGCTGTGTTTCTTTAGACAAAGACATGATAAAGCCGTCTGTACTTCCGCTTGCTAGCATCTCTAAATTAATTACTTCTTTGTCAAAAGATTCGTCTGAAAGACAAACAATAACATTATACCCTTTCTCATTAGCCACTTGTTCTATTCCACTGATTACAGTTGCAAAAAAATGATGCACAATTTCGGGAATAATAATTCCTATTGTCTTTGTTTTTTTATTTTTTAAGCTTAATGCAATATTATTAGGCTTATAGTTATACAATTTAGCAAAAGCCTGAACTTTTTGTCTTGTTTCTTCACTAATTTCATGACTATCTCTTAACGACTTTGAGACTGTAGAAATTGAAATATCTAATTCTTTTGCAATTTGTTTAAGGGTGACTTTTCTTCTCATTTTACAATTGTCTATTTTCAGATTCCTAAATTAAGCTTTTAAAAATTATTTAGTGTGTAATTTTTAAGCTAATTATCAATAAAATACCTAAAGTTTTCAACACGAAAACGTTTTCGAAGTGGTTTTTTTAGTGCCTTTCTTTTTTTTGTTAAAATTTTACATAAATTTAACATTCGAAGTGAATTTATAAGCAATTAAAAACAGACAATTAACTTAAACAATTTGTATGAAAACTATGCTAAAAAAAATGCTATTTTTTATGCTTATGCTACCTTTAGGAGTTTTAGCTCAAAATTCCATTAAAGGAAAGGTTGTTAACGGTTCAAACGGACAACCATTAGCTGGCGTAACTGTATCTGTAAAAGGTACTGCAACAGCAACACAATCAGACAATTCAGGTTCTTTTGTGTTGAAAAACATTAAAAATGGCGCAACGCTAAACTTTAATTTTATAGGTTTTAAAGCGGAAAGCCTTGTCTACTCTGGACAAAATGACGTAACAGTACAATTAACTGAAGAGAACAAAGCAATTGAAGAAGTTGTAGTTCAAGTAGGTTATGGAGCTGTTAAAAAGAAAGACGCAACAGGTGCTGTTGACGTAGTAACCGCAAAAGACTTTAATAGAGGTTTTAACTCTAATGCTGAAGGTTTATTAAATGGTCGTGTAGCTGGTGTTGTAATTACACAAGGCGGTAGACCAGGAGATGGCGCAGCAATTAGAATTAGAGGTGGAGCTTCTTTGAACGCTTCAAACGATCCTTTAATTGTTTTAGATGGTATGCCATTAGGAAACACTGATTTGTCTTCTATCAATCCTAACGACATTGAAAGCTACTCAATATTAAAAGATGCGTCTGCAACGGCTATTTATGGTAATAGAGGTTCAAATGGTGTTATCTTAATTACTACCAAAAAAGGAGCAAGAGGAGATGTGAAAGTAAACATGAGCACAACATTTACGATTAACACTCTAGCTAAAAAAATCAATACTACTTCTGCAGCTGATTTCAGAGCATTTATGGTAAATCCTGCTAACATTACTGCTTATGGGATTGATCCTGCTCGTGTAGCGAGAATGGGGAATGCTTCTACAAACTGGCAAGACCAAATTTTTTCAAATTCAGTAACTGTAGACAACAACATGGCTATGCGTGGTGCCTTATTTAACAGCATACCAACTAGCTTCTCTTTTGGAAACTCGAATATTCCAGGTATATTAAACACATCTAGCTTTAATAGAACTACTTCTGCTTTAAGAATGAACCCTTCATTCTTTAAAGACCACTTAAAGGTAGCGGTTAATGCGAATTATTCTTTAATTAAAGAAAGATTTGCTGACGAAGGCGCTATCTCTGACGCGATTAATTTTGACCCTACTCAACCGGTTTATTCAGCTAGTTCGCCTTTCGGAGGATACTACGAGTGGATGAATGGAACTTCTCCAATTTTATTAGCTACAGACAACCCGGTAGCAAAATTAAACCAAAGAAGTAACTACGGTTGGAAAAACAGATATTATGGAAATATTCAATTAGATTATAAATTCCATTTCTTACCAGAATTAAAAGCAACTGTGATTGCAGGTTTAGACAGAACAAGTTCTAACTATGACAATAAATTAAGCAATCAAAGTATTAACGGCTATTTAGTAGGTGGTAACCCACTTGCAAACGGTGGTAGTTATGCTTTTGGTTGGGGTAGAAACACTCAAAAAGTATTTGATGCTTATTTAAACTATGCAAAAGTATTTGGCGACATTTCTGTTGATGTAACGGCAGGTCATTCTTATCAAGAAAGAGCTATAACAAGCTTTAACTCTGGTGATATGAGTGTGCCAACAAACACTATTAATTCATTAAATACATACAGAAACCCAATTAGCAAATTAGAATCATATTTCGGAAGAGCTAATTTAGGTTACAAAGAGAAGTATTTATTGACGTTGAATGTTAGAAATGACATGACAAACAACTTTAGTAAAGCAAACCGTTCTGCGTTTTTCCCAGGAATGGCAGCTGCATGGGTAGCTTCTAAAGAAGATTTTTTAGCAGGAAACAAAACCTTAACGAATTTAAAAGTTAGATTTGGATGGGGTGTTACAGGTCAACAAGACATGCCAACTAATTTCTCATATATACCACAATATACTACAGCAAGTAATGGTTCTTTCTATACATTTGGAAACACTATTATTTCTCCTGTTAGTCCTCAGTTCTACTCTGAAACAATCAAATGGGAAGAAACTACAACTACAAATGTAGGTGTGGATTATGAATTATTTGGAAAAGTTAGAGGTACTGTTGATGTGTACAAAAAACACACTAAAGATTTATTAGCTTATGTAGCTTATCCTGATGGAGCTAACTTATCAAACTATGGCCCAAGAAACTTTGGTGACATGGAAATCAAAGGGGTTGAGTTATCATTAAATACAGATTTAATCAAATCAAAAGATTTAAACTGGAATGTTAACTTTAACGCAAACTACCAAGATAGAAAAATTACGGCTACAGCTATTGATGGAACTGGAGCAGCTGGATTTACTACAGGTGGAATTGCAGGAGGTGTAGGTAATACAATTCAAATTCACAGTACAGGTTATGCACCGAATTCTTTCTGGGTATATGAGCAAGTATATGGTACAAACGGTAAACCATTAGAAGGTGTGTACGTAGATAGAAACGGTGATGGTAACATTGACACAAAAGATATGTACCAATACAAAAAACCATATGCTGACTTTACATTTGGATTATTATCTAATTTAAGCTACAAACACTGGGATTTCTCAATGTCTTGGAGAGCTAGCTTAGGAAACTACATGTATGATAATATTGGTTCTTCAAAAGGATATTTAGCAAACTCAACTAGCCAAATTACGCCTTTAAACAACATTAATCCTAGCTTCTTCGAAACAGGGTTTGTTAGTGAAGGAAACAACAGATATTTTTCTGATTATTATGTTAAAAATGCATCATTTATTAAGTTAGATAATATTTCTTTAGCTTATAATTTCCCAGATGCGTTAGGAAAAGCAACTAATTTGAAATTTAACTTTGGTGTTCAAAATGCTTTAGTACTTACTAAATACAAAGGAATTGATCCAGAAATATTTAGCGGAATAGATAATACTATTTATCCAAGAGCAAGAATGTTTGTACTAGGTTGTAATGTTAACTTCTAATAAAAAGACTATGAAAAATATTAAATATTTAAAATCTTTATTCTTCATTTTTATAGGTTCTTTTGCTTTTTATTCATGTACAAATGAATTAGACACAAATGAATTAGATGAAGATGTGTTCTCATCAGAACAATTCTATCAAGATGAGAACTCTTACAAACAATTTTTATCTAAATTATATTTAGGTTTAGCTGCTTCTGGACAAGGAGGTCCTAATGGAGCACCAGACATCAATGGTATTGATGGTGGATTTGGTCAATATTTAAGAGCCTACTGGGTATTAAATGAAGTACCAACAGATGAAGCTGTAATTGGTTGGGCTGATGGTAACTTACCTTCATTAAATACACATACGTGGGGTTCTAACAATGAATTCATCTATGCTATGTTCTCTAGAGGAATGTATCAAGTTTCATTATGTAATGAGTTCTTAAGACAAACTACTGATGAGAAATTAAGCAGTAGAAACGTATCAGCAACTACAAGAGCACAAATTGTAAACTTTAGAGCAGAAGCTCGTTTCTTAAGAGCGTTTTCTTACTGGCACTTAATGGATATGTTTGGTAACATTCCATTTACAACAGAAAACGACCCGGTTGGTTATTTATTACCTCCTCAAAAAGACAGAGCTTTCATGTTTAGCTTTATTACTAGCGAATTAAGTGCTATTCAAGGTGACTTAAAAGACTCTCAAGCTAATGAGTACGGTAGAATTGATAAAATTGCAGCTAAAATGTTATTAGCAAAAGTATATTTAAATGCACAAGTATATATTGGTCAAGCTAAATATACAGAAGCAGCTCAAGAACTTAATGCTGTGTTAGCTTCTAGTTATAGTTTAACACCAAACAATTATGCTAAAATATTTATGGCAGATAATGACATCAATGGTGCACAAAACGAAATCATTTTCCCAATTAGATATTCTGGAACAAGTACACAAACTTGGGGTGGAACAACTTTCATTATCCATGCTGCAATAGGTGGAAACATGAATGGATCTGACTATGGTGTAAACGGTGGCTGGTGGGGTCTTAGAACTCGTCCAGAATTCTACAACAAATTCTCAGGAGATGCTAGAGGTATGTTCCACACAAGTGGTCAACAATTAAACATTAATAGCATTGGTAACTTTACAGATGGATATGCTGTTGGTAAATTTAAAAATGTGAAATCTACAGGTGGTGCTGGTTCAGACGCTCAAGGCAACTTTACAGATACAGATTTCCCTGTTTTCCGTTTAGCTGATGCTTACTTAATGTATGCTGAATTAGCAATAAGAGGAGTTGGAAGTTTAAGTCAAGCAACTACGTATGTAAATGCATTACGATCTAGAGCTGGTGTTGCCACTGTAAACCAAAGTGCTTTAACTTTAGATTTCATTCTTGATGAAAGAGGAAGAGAATTATACTGGGAAGGACACAGAAGACAAGACTTAATCCGTTTCGGCAAATTTACAGGTAGTTCTTACATTTGGCAATGGAAAGGTAATGTGCAAACTGGAGCAAGTATAGATGATAAATTCAAAGTATTCCCTATTCCTGCAACAGCAATTGGATCTAACCCAACATTACAACAAAACACTGGTTATTAAAATTTTAACCCAAAAAATGAAAAAAATGAAAAAAATATTTTTAACTGTATTAATGGGAGCTCTTGCTTCATTGTCTTCATGTAGTGATGAAACATTTGATCCTGTTGCTTCAAACAGCACAATAAATTTAACTGCTCCAACAGGTGGGTCATTTGTTTTAAGTGCTGCTTCAGCGGGTTCAACTGCTACAACAGTAAAATGGACAAGCGCTGATTTTGGTTTTAACGCTGCGGTTACTTATTCGCTACAAGCTGTAAAAAGTAATCAAACGTTTACAGCTACGTCTGGAAGTTTCCCATTAGGAACTTTTTCTTCTACTCAAAGTAGTCTAGAAAAAGCTTTAACGCAAAGACAATTAAACAACTTAATTTTATCTGCAAACGGTAACATTGGTACTGCTGAAACATTTAAAATTAGAGTTATTGGAAGACCTTCAACACAATTGTCTTCATCTACAAATGGTGTAATTGCAATTTCTAATGAAGTTACTATCACTGTTACGCCTTATGACACATTTGATGAGTTTAACAGAATTTATGTTCCAGGAAGCTATCAAAGTGCGAGTGGATATGGTAACAGCTGGTCTCCCGACCACGCAAATGTTGCAAAATTATTCTCTCCAAATAACGATGGAAACTATGAAGGTTTTGTTTGGATGAATGAAGCAACTCCTAATTTTAAATTTACGCCTGGTCCATCATGGAATGGCGATAGAGGGGATGTAAATTCTTCTGGGAATACTGGAAATTTAGCTTCTCCAGGAAACAATATACAACCAGTAGATGGTGCAGGAACGTATTTCTTCCAAGTTAATTGGAATAATAATACGTATGTAATGTCGAAAAGACAAGTAGCTATTATTGGTGCGGCAACGCCTAATGGATGGGGTACTCCAACTTACATGACTTTTGATACAAATCCAGCTTCACCTTATTTCCAAATGTATAAAATTGATATTCAATTAGCGAATGATGAATTCCTTATTAGAATGAAAGACGATTGGTCTGTTAAATTTGGATCTTTAAGTGGAGGTGTTGATAATGTTACCAATAATGGTACGCAATACAAAGTAAAATTAAACGGTGGTAACATGAAAATGCCTACTGCTGGTAATTACAGAGTTGTATTAGACATTAGAAATTCTGCAAATTATAATATAAGATTTTATCCTATATAATTTCTTTAAGACTTTTAAAAGGCTGGAAATTTCCAGCCTTTTTTAATAGTATTTAATTATGAAAAAAATATTTTATTTAGCTACGCTACTGGTAACACACATCTTTTTTGGTCAAGTAAGCATTAGTCCTTATCCATTCGATGTTAATCAACAAATTACAATATCGGTAAACCTTAGTCAAAGTCAATGTAACTCAATACCCATTTCAGCAAACAAAGTATATATGCATGCGGGAATTGGTAATGATACGAATGCTTGGGGCTATAGTGTTGTTGGTAATTGGGGATTAGATAATGGAGTTGGTTTAATGACAAATCAAGGAAATGGAGTTTGGAGTATTACATTAACTCCCAGTACTTATTTTAATTTAAATACTACACAACAAAATGCTGCTACAAAACTAGGTCTTGTATTTAGAAATGCTTCTGGCAATCAAGAAATGAAAAACCCTCCGAGTTGTCAAGATTTTATTTATAATGTAGGAAATTTTCAGGTCACACTTCTTTCACACACGGTAAACACATCCTATTTAATCAATTCTGGTTCAGACGTTAATATTGTAGCGCAAAATACAGGTGGCAATGCCACCTACTCTCTTACTGCAAATAATAGTCTTGTAAGTTGTTCTAATACTGTTACGAATTTTTTTACATGTTCAGACACAAATGTGACTTCAAATAAAACATATGTATTGTCTGCCACAATTGGCGCAACAACAATTACAAAACAATTTAATGTTATAGTTATTCCGAACGTCGTAAATGCCATGATGCCTACTGGTCTTGTTGATGGTATAAATTATGATGAATTTGATCCTACTAAAGTCACTTTAGTACTTAATGCACCAGCAAAAGATTTTATTTATGTTGCGGGGAATTTTAACAACTGGCAACCTACAGCAGCACACTTAATGAAAAAAGACCCTACGACAGGTAAATATTGGCTTGAACTTACAAATCTTACTCCAAGTGCTGATTATGCCTATCAATACTGGGTTTGTGATAACACAAATAGGCCTGCTAATTCACCAGCTATAGTGAAAACAGCAGATCCATTTTCTACTTTAGTACTCTCCCCTTATGATGATTCAGAAATTATAAATTTAGGTGTATATCCTGGTTTACCTGCCTACAATTTAATAGCGGCTGGGCAAGAACGAGAAGTTACTTACTTCAAAACAGGAGAAACACCCTACGCATGGAGTACATCTTCACAAAATTTTACTAAACCAAGCAAAAAAGATTTGGTTATCTATGAAGTATTAGTTCGCGATTTTGATACAAATAGAACCTATCAAGACCTTATAAATAAAATCAATCATTTCAAAAACTTAGGAATTAATGCAATACAATTAATGCCTGTTATGGAATTTGAAGGAAATGAAAGTTGGGGCTATAATACCGTATATCATTTAGCTTTAGATAAACGATATGGTCCCCCAACTAAATTAAAAGAATTTATTGATGTATGCCATCAAAACGGAATTGCTGTAATTTTAGACGTCGCATTAAATCACGTTTTTGGACGCTCACCCTTGGTAAGAATGTGGATGCAAGATGCCGATAATGATGGTTGGGGTGATAGTGTACCAACAACTACTGAAAACCCATATATTAATCAATATGCAAAACATTCTTATAGCGTTGGTAGTGATTTAAATCATTTTAATGAACCAAACAATCTAACCAACACCTATGTGGTAAGAACTTTACAACAATGGATTCAAGAATTTAAAGTTGATGGATTTAGATGGGATTTAACAAAAGGATTCACTAACCAATGCTCTTCTGGAGATGATGCTTGTACAAACGGTTATCGTTCAGATAGAGTAGCTAAAATGAAGTGGTATGCTGATAAACAATGGGAATTTGACCCAAATTCATATGTAATATTTGAACATTTAGGAGTAGGTGGTTCTGCAACGGAAGAAGCAGAATGGGCTGCCTATAACGCTAATGGGAATACTAAAGGTATTATGTATTGGAAAAAAATGACTGATAATTATGCTAGTTTATTAAAAGGTAATTTTACGGATGTTTCAGGGGTAACAAATACCAATAACAGATGTATAGGTTATGCCGAAAGTCATGATGAAGAACGTGTTTTATACAAAGCAATTAATGAAGCTGGGCAAACACAAAATGATTTACCAAAAGCCTTAAAAAGAATGCAAGCATTAGGAAGTGTCTTTTTCTTAGTTCCAGGGCCTAAAATGATTTGGCACTTTAGCGAACTCGGATGGAATAATTCATTATGGCAATGCAGTAATGGTACTGTTTCTTATTCAAGTCCTGACTGTAAACTAGACACAAAACCACAGCCTCAATGGACAAGTCCTTGGCAAACGGATACTAACAGACAAGATGTGTATTCGACTTTTTCAAAACTAATAAAATTACGCACTACAGAAAATGTCTTCGAAAACGGACAACATCAATGGGATTTAACAACAACCGGAAAACCAAGATTAAGTGTTTGGAATGCAACTACACCACAAAGCACCTTAAGCTATGTATTAGCGCTAACAAACTTTTCTGATACTGATTATTTTCCTGCCGTGGGCTTCCCTTATACAGGAACTTGGTATAACTTAATGGATAACACACCTATTGTAGTAACAAACGTAAATATGCAAATTCAAATAGAAGCAGGCGGATTTAGAGTGTATGGCAATCAACCAATAGCTGCATTAAATGAAACTAATTTTGAATTAGAAAACCAAATTGTTTTGTATCCAAATCCTACACGGACTAGTTTTTATCTTTCTCAAGATGTAGCTCAAGTTGAAATTTATACTATTAGTGGTCAACTTGTTAAAACTTACAACAGCGTAATAGCACAAAACGAAATACCTATTGAATTTTTAGAAAATGGTATTTATTTTGTTAAAATTAAAACTTCTGATGGTTTAGTGGAAACTAAAAAACTAATTAAAGAATAAAAAAAGCTGTCCAAAAATGGACAGCTTTTTTTTATACCAATTCTTTTTTTAAGACTATTTGCTCTTCTATAGCATTCCACAGTCCAATTCGTTTTTCTAAAGCTTCAATCGATACTAGTTCTACTTCTTTCCATTTTTGTTCAGAATCGCCACAAAGTTCAGTAATCATTTGCATAGCCATTGGACCGTGTTCGTCAGCATCTAATTCAATATGGCGTTCAAAATAATAAATCAATTTAGACAAGTCTACTTCTGGAAAATTTTGTTGAAAATTTCGTAAAATTTCAGTAAACATATTTGGAATCAAATCTTCTCTACCAAACGTAAATGCCGCTGCAATTTTATGAGCTTTCCCTTCTTCAACTACCCTAAACGTAAAATCTAAAAATGCTTTAACATTTGGGTGTAAATTACTTTGTTTAATAGAAACAAAAATGTTTTTAGTGGTCTGAACATGTTCTAAAAACAACGCTACCTCTTGTATGGAAGCGCCACAAGCTTTCATCGCATCTACATACATTTCATAATGACTTTGACGCGATCCGTCTAATGCTAAGTCTGTTTCTTCTGCTACAACAATTTCGTTGATTAAATACCTCACTGCTGGATTTCCGACAGGTAACCAAGGTGTTGTAGTACACGTTAATTTTGCTTGTAAGGCCTTTAGTAATGACATAAAATCCCAAACAGCATATACATGATTTTCTAGAAAAACATGAAGCTCTTCAAGCGTAGTTACTTTTTCGTATAACGAATGATGTAATAAGTGTTGCTTATAACTTTTAATTTGTTCCTGAATTGTATCTATAGCATGCATCTAACTTCAATCATTTAATTTTATACAAAAATAAAAATGCTCCCCGAAACAGAGAAGCATTTTATATCAATTTTATTTATTGTTTGATTATTTAAATGCAGGTAAACCTGTTACATCCATACCCGTAATTAATAAATGGATATCGTGCGTTCCTTCATAGGTGATTACAGATTCTAAATTCATCATATGACGCATGATTGAATATTCACCTGTGATACCCATTCCGCCTAGCATTTGACGTGCTTCACGAGCAATGTGTATAGCCATATCTACATTATTTCGTTTAGCCATTGATATTTGCGCTGAAGTAGCTCTTCCTTCATTTCTTAAGACTCCTAAACGCCAAGTTAATAATTGCGCTTTTGTGATTTCAGTAATCATTTCAGCTAATTTCTTTTGTTGTAATTGTGTCGCGCCAATAGGTTTGTCAAACTGAATACGTTCTTTAGAATAACGCAAAGCCGTGTCATAACAATCCATAGCGGCGCCAATCGCGCCCCAAGCAATACCATAACGAGCCGAATCTAAACATCCTAGCGGTGCTCCAAGTCCAGATTTATTTGGTAATAAGTTTTCTTTAGGTACTTTGACATTATCAAAAATCAACTCTCCTGTAGCAGATGCCCTTAGCGACCATTTATTGTGCGTTTCTGGAGTAGAAAAACCTTCCATTCCACGTTCTACAATCAATCCATGTATTCTTCCTTCTTCATTTTTTGCCCACACTACTGCTATATCCGCAAAAGGCGCATTCGATATCCACATTTTTGCACCGTTCAACAAATAATGGTCTCCCTTATCTTTAAAATTAGTTACCATTCCTCCTGGATTAGAACCAAAATCAGGCTCTGTTAAACCAAAACAACCCATCATTTCACCAGTTGCTAATTTTGGTAGATACTTCATGCGTTGTTCTTCATTTCCATATTTCCATATCGGATACATAACCAACGAAGATTGTACAGAAGACGTAGAACGAACTCCTGAATCACCGCGTTCAATTTCTTGCATGATTAACCCATACGAAATGTGATCTAATCCTGCACCACCATATTCTACAGGAATATATGGGCCAAACCCACCTATTTCGGCTAATCCTTTAATAATTTGTTTGGGAAATTCGGCACGTTGTGCATATTCTTCAATTATAGGAGAAACTTCTTTTTTTACCCATGCTCTTGCCGAATCTCGAATAAGCTTGTGCTCTTCTGTCAACAAATCATCTAAAAGATAGTAATCAGGTGCTTGAAATAAATCTGGTTTCATAAAATTTCATAATTATATGAAACAAAAGTAAGTAAAGATTTTTAACAAATCAACGAACGAATGTTATAATTTATTAAATTACATTTTCAAATAAAACGCTTTAGTAAGTTCAATGTATTCTGGAGTGTATTGATGACGAGAAGTTTCAATAATTAATTCATCAACATAAGGCGTTTGTTCTATACGAGTAAATGCCAATAAACTTCTTTTAATTTCAGCTGTTGGCGTACCTTTTACACGCGTAATTTTAAATGGAAATAAACTCCATTTGCTACAAAGTGAAATAAAATATTCTTCTTCTTTATACGGAATAATTACCGAAAACATTCCATTCTCCGAAAGCAACAATGAAGCTGCCTCTATTAATTCGTCAAAAGGCATGGCATCTTCAAAACGTGCCAAATCTCTTGAACTATCATCCGTTTTATAGGTATCTGTATAAAAAGGCGGATTGCAAATAATTAAATCATACTCCTCTTCAGGTTCGTCCACAAATTCGTCTAAAGCTGCGTGAAAACAGAACAATCTATCTGCCCAAGGGGAAGCTTCAAAATTTTCAACACATTGTTCAAAGGCATTTTCTTCAATTTCAATCGCATCAATTTGCGCTGCGGTGCTTCTTTGAGCTAGCATTAAAGCTAAAATTCCTGTGCCAGCTCCTATATCTAAAATTGTATTTGGATTTGTAATTAATGGAGTCCATGCACCCAATAAAACAGCATCCGTGCCTATTTTCATAGCACATTGATCTTGGTTGACAGAAAATTTTTTAAAATGGAAATCCATAAAATTCTTATATTACTCTAAATATAAGTCCACTAAACCTACTGGGGTATTAAGATGTAGTTCTTTACTAGTACGATTGACTTGTAGTATAAATTCATCAATCATAGGGATTAAAATTTGCTTATCTCCTTTATAAATTTCAAAAAGGGGTTGAGCTGTATTTTCAATTATAGAATGAACAGTTCCAATATCGCCTAAACGTTGATCAACAACTCTAAATCCTATAATTTCATGATAATAAAATTGATTACCTTCTAATTTTGGTAACATATCCATTGGCAAATACACTTCAGAGCCTACTAAATTATCTGCTTCTTCTTCAGAATCTACGTCTTCAAACTTTACTCTAAGGAATTTATCTTTGTGTAATGCCGCTTGATCAATAAAAAATGGAACCAAATTTCTGTTCATAAGAACAAAAATTGATTCCAAATTTTGATAAAGTTCGGGTTCATCTGTATCTAAAAAGATAAGTACTTCCCCTTTGAAACTAAATTTTTTAGCGATTTTGCCAAGATAGAAACAATCCTCTTTTCGCATTATCGCTGTATATTAAGCTTCTTCTGTTTCTTCGCTTGTGCTTTCAGCCTCTGTTGCAGGTTCTTCAGCTACTACTTCTTCTGTAGCTGTTTCTTCAGCAACAACTTCAACTGTTTCTTCAGTTGCAACCGTTTCAGTAGTTTCCTCAACTACTTCTTCTGTTACTTCCTCAGCTACTTCTTCAGTAGCTACGGCTGCTTGTGCAGCTTCAGCTTGTGCAGCAATACGTTTTTCGTTAGCTTCTTTTTCAGCTTTTAACGCTTTTGCTTTTGCATCTGCTTGTGCTTTAGCTAAGTTTGTTTCTTTTGAAGCTACTTTTCCTGATTTTTCCTCTAACCAAGCTGCTAATTTAGCATCTGCTTGTTCTTGAGTTAATGCACCTTTTCTAACACCTCCATCTAAATGGTGTTTTAATAAAGCTCCTTTGTAAGAAAGGATTGCTCTAGCTGTGTCAGTAGGTTGTGCTCCATTGTGTAACCATTGTACTGCATTATCAAGATTTAAATCGATAGTTGCAGGGTTTGTGTTTGGATTGTAAGTTCCTAATTTTTCTAAGAATTTACCATCTCTTTTTGAGCGAGCATCTGCTGCTACAATCCAGTAAAAAGGTTTCCCTTTTTTACCATGTCTTTGTAATCTAATTTTTACTGGCATAATCTAATTGATTAAATTGAGGTACCCGACCTCGGTTATTAAGGGTGCAAATGTACAACTTTTTTTGAAATCACAAAAAACAAATAATTAAATTACAAATACTTATCTTTGACTTTTATTAAACACACTAATGGAAAATATAAAACAATACGTTCAAGAAAATAAAGAGCGTTTTTTAAACGAATTAATAGATTTATTAAAAATTCCTTCTGTAAGTGCAGATAGCGCTTATGCTCAAGATGTAATTGACACTGCTCATGCCGTAAAAAACAGTTTAGAAAAAGCAGGCTGTGATTTTGTTGAATTATGTGAAACTCCTGGTTATCCTATCGTGTATGGCGAAAAAATAATTGATGTAAAATTACCAACAGTTTTAGTTTATGGCCATTATGATGTACAACCTGCAGACCCTATTGATTTATGGGATTCGCCTCCTTTCGAGCCTGTAATTAAAACTACTCCTATACATCCTGAAGGTGCAATTTTTGCACGTGGCGCGTGTGATGACAAAGGACAAATGTACATGCATGTTAAAGCCTTTGAATACATGATAGCCTCAAACACACTGCCTTGTAATGTAAAATTTATGATTGAAGGTGAAGAAGAAGTGGGGTCAAAAAGCTTAAGTTGGTTTGTGGAATGTAATCAAGCTAAATTAGCTAATGATGTAATTTTAATTTCAGACACAGGAATGATATCTAATACACAGCCCTCAATCACAACTGGTTTAAGAGGACTGAGCTATGTTGAAGTTGAAGTTACCGGACCAAATAGAGATTTACATTCAGGGTTATATGGCGGTGCGGTGGCAAATCCTATCAATATTTTAACAAAAATGATTGCTTCTTTACATGATGAAAACAATCATATTACAATTCCTGGTTTTTATGATAAAGTAGAAGAATTGTCAAAAGAAGAACGGGCAGAAATGGCAAAACGACCTTATTCTGAAGAAGCATATAAAGAAGCTTTAGATGTTGTAGATGTTTATGGAGAAACTGGCTATTCAACAAACGAAAGAAATTCTATTCGCCCTACATTAGACGTAAATGGAATTTGGGGCGGTTATACAGGAGAAGGCGCAAAAACGGTTATTGCAAGCAAGGCATACGCTAAAATTTCGATGCGTTTAGTCCCTAATCAAGACTGGGAAGAAATCACTACTTTGTTTAAAAATCATTTCGAAAGTATTGCACCAAAAGCAGTAAAAGTAAAAGTAACTCCTCATCACGGTGGCCAAGGGTATGTAACGCCCATTGACAGTATGGGATACCAAGCAGCAAATAAAGCGTATACAGAAACTTTTGGCGTACCTGCTATCCCTGTAAGATCTGGAGGTAGTATTCCAATTGTTGCGCTTTTTGAAAAAGAATTAAAAAGCAAAACGATTCTAATGGGATTTGGTCTTGACAGCGATGCCATTCATTCGCCAAATGAACATTATGGAATTTTTAATTATTTAAAAGGAATTGAAACTATTCCTTTATTTTATAAATATTTTACAGAACTGTATCAAAAATAAAAAAAGCGCCAAATTTGGCGCTTTTTTTAGCCTTAAAATATAATTTTTTTAGTTGTTATTGTCTGATTATCTAAAACAACTTTGACAAAAAGCACAGTGTTTGAAGGTTTTACTGATTCTATATCAAAAGCAGTAGTAGTAATAGTGTCATTTTGAAAAACCAGTCTTCCTAGTACATCGTATAAATAAACCGAATGAATAGGTTGATCGGCAATTATTTTAATACTTTGATTTGATTTATAAATTGCAATTTGTTGATCTGGGTTTAAAATAGGTGTTGACAATGCACTTCCTTTACTACAAATAGCCAAACTAAAGGCCGTAATAGAGCCTCCATCTCCATTATATGGATCGTTTACTGTTAACGTCCATATTCCATCTGCTAATAAACTGTCAACATTGTGTAATAGTTCATAGGATTTAATAGATCCTGAAATCGCTGGTGATGTGGTACTGCATGTTGCTACCCCCCCTGCATCTTCATACGTGCAATTGATATCGGGTTGCCCACCACACGCTTCTTCTTGCAATATTATAACTGGACTTCCAATAGAAGTTGGTCCAGTTAATAAAATTGTCATATCCTGAACATAGGTATGTGTTATCGCTACATTTGCCGTAATTTTACCTATAGTTAACCCTCCTGTAACTATTACTGGAACAGATGCTGTTGAATTTGCTACATCAGCTATTGTAGCTGACGTGAAATCAGTTGCAACAAAGGCAGGAATTGAGCAGTCTATTATTGATGTTGTAAAACTTCTAACTGAAGAATAACTTCCATTCGCACAATTATTTTTTGGTTTTATCCTCCAATAATAGATTGTATTTGATGCTAAACCAATTATTTGAAATGTAGGTTGCGTTACATTACCAGAAAATGCTAATGATGAAAATGTAGTAGATGTTGAAACTTCGACATCCCAGCTAGTAACATTTGCATCATTTTGCCAAGTCAGTGAGGCAACAGTTGTTAAGCCTGTTTCTGCGTCCAATGGCGAAATCAAATTAGGTATTGTGAAAGTTGGGTGAAAAACATTTAAATATATTTTTTTTACTTCTGTTTCTGTACCATTATTACCAATAATGTCTATTACATAACTTCCTGCTGCTACAGAGGCTAAATTATTAATTGTCACTGTAAAATTTCCACTAGTCGTAAAATTTGTTTGACTAAATGAAAGAGAAGCGCCTGCTGGAACGTTATTTGCTGTCATTGCAACATTCGAACCGCCTAATTTAGTTAATGAAAAATTATAAACGGCATCACCTGTATTACTACATTTAGTTTGTGTATCAGCAGTTGAATTAAACGTAAAATTAGATGTAATTCCTGTTACAAGTAATGAAAAGCGCTGAGCTCCGCCAGACAAAGTTCCTTTATGTGAAACGGTTATTGTGTATACAGCTCCTGCAGTAGGGCTGTCAATAGTAATTCTTTCAACGTTATCTACATTATTATCTCCCGATCTTGTAGCCAATGCACTGGCATTGCTTTGCAACCTCCATGGATAAAAAACTGAGGCACCTTGCGTAATTCTAATATCCAAGTCATTTGTCAAATCTGGTGTTGATTCATTTAATGTTCCCGTATTTATTTTTGAAGAATCTGCCACATCTGTCCAACAAATTGACCCTAACAACGGCGTTGCACCTCCTGTTGCTGTTACTTGCATTGTTATGGTTTGTCCGGGATTAAGAATCTCTTCAGAAATCCAAGATGTTAATCCATTTCCTGATATTGTTTCTGCTGCGAATTTTGCGTTTACATACCCCCAGCCAAATTTTGCATCTGGCCCAACGTTACCCATATCTGTTGCTGTATGACAAGCAAGCCCTTTTAATGTAGCTGCTCGCATAAATTTTCCGTTTATATTATAAAAATGTTGTTGTAAAAGTGTTAATGTACCTGTGACATTTGGGGCTGCCATTGAAGTCCCGGTCAATGAAACGTAACTTGTATTTGTTCCTCCCGTTCCTGATCCATTACCCGTAGAATATAATCCTGTTCCGTTTCCGGTAACATCGGGTTTTATTCTTCCATCATCAGTGGGTCCTTGACTTGAAGTTGTATTAATTGCGCCTCCTGAAATTATAGCTCCAGAAGTACCATCTACTGTAGCATCTTGACCATTAGCAACAGTTAATACATTTTTTGCGGTTTTATTGCCATTTAATTTATCATATCCAGATGTTGATGGACTAGGATTTGATGCTGTTCCGTCATTACCCGCAGAAAATATAGGTAAATAATAAGGAAACATTTGTGCAATTTCATCCCAATTATATGCTTCATTAGAATACGCTCCCATATACCATGCTCCCGGTGCACTGGAAACAGGTACGCCATAAGAATGATTTGACACCAACATGCCATTCATTGCCTCTGATGTGGCTTCTGACTCATCGTTGTCCCAATCAAACGTTCGAGCGGTTGCTGTAGGCGCCATTCCTTTTGCTGCTGCTACAACACCTGATGCTAATATTGTTCCTGTTACATGAATGGCATGAAAGCTATTTGAATTGCGAACAGTTAATCCGTCTCCAAAAGTGGTTCTACCATTAAACTCTTGATGGGTAGCTAATATTGGACCTCCATCCCATATTCTTGGCACCATTCCCGTGCCTGTTAAATTTAGACCTAATCCTCCTCCTGATCGTAAAAAATTTACACGTGTTGAAGTCGCGGCATTTGCATTATGAATAGAGTAATAAACAGGATTTCCATCTGAAGCCAATTTCATTATTTGGTCAAATGTACCATCTGAGTTAACTCTAAAAATTGGTAAATTATTTTTTTTTGCATATACTTCAACCTGTCTTTTTTCAAGAATTTCTCTTTGTTTTATTTTTGCCAATAATTGATTTGCTTTAACTAAATCATAATTTTTTATTATTTCTTGTACCTGCTTTTGTGTCTGAGAATACACTCCAACACTAAACAAAAAACAAATAATTATGCCTATTTTTTTATATGAAATAAAGTGCTTTTTTTTCATAAATAATACTTTTAATAATAGCCTGCAATATAGTAATTTCTTATTATTTACCATAGACTAAAAAAACAAACAATTAATTTGCTAAAAGAAAAGTTAGTTTATATATTTGCATTCCAATTATCGCGGGTATGGTGAAATTGGTAGACACGCCAGACTTAGGATCTGGTGCCGCAAGGTGTGAAGGTTCGAGTCCTTTTACCCGCACAAAAAAACCCTGAATAATCAGGGTTTTTTTATTATTGTTCTGGTGCTATTTCTAATTCTAATCCTTCTAAGTCCTCCGTAATCAAAATCTGACATCCTAATCGACTATTTGATTTTACATGATAAGCATCTGCTAACATGGCTTCTTCGTCATCATTCCTGTCTAATGGTATCACATCATTTAAAACATAACATTGACAAGACGCACACATAGCCATTCCACCACAAATACCAACGGTTCCTTCTTCAGCCAATTCATAGGACCGTATTAGCTCCATTACATTCATGTTCATGTCTGTTGGAGCGATAACTTCGTGTCTAATTCCAACCCTATCGGTAATAAATATAGTTATGTCTTGACTCATTTTAGTTTCAGGTTTCAAGTTTTAGGTTCGCCAAACCTAAAATAACATTTTTTTTAATCAATTGATTTAACTACTGCTTTTTCTGCTTCTTTTCTTGTGCCATCAAAACCATCTACACCAGAAACCGTAGTGTATTTTAATACATATCTTTTTCCTGGATTAATTCTGTTATATACACTTTGACACATTAAAGTTGCTTCATGAAAACCACATAAAATTAATTTTAATTTTCCTGGATAAATGTTTACGTCGCCAATAGCATAAATTCCGTCAATATTCGTCTGATAATCCAATGCATTATTAACCTTAATCGCATTTTTTTCAATTTCTAAACCCCAATTAGCAATAGCGCCTAATTTTGGGGTAAGCCCAAATAACGGAATGAAATAATCTGTTTTGATTTGATGGTGTGTGCCATCACTATCTAATGTAATGCTTTCAACGTGATTTTCGCCTTGAATGGCAATGACTTCGGCGGGTGTAATAAGATTTATTTTACCCGATTTTTTTAATTCTTGAACTTTTTCAACAGAATCTAACGCACCTCTAAATTCATTTCTCCTATGAATTAACGTAACTGATTTTGCTACATCAGCTAAAAAAATACTCCAATCTAAAGCTGAATCACCACCGCCAGCGATTACAATGTCTTTTGCTCTAAACTGTTCTGGATTTTTCACAAAATATTCAACTCCTTTTTCCTCATAAAAAGCAATGCTTTCTATCGCTGGTTTTCTAGGTTCAAAAGTACCTAATCCTCCAGCAATAGCAACTGCTTTGGCATGATGTTTAGTCCCTTTATTTGTGGTTACAATAAACGTTCCGTCTTCTAGTTTATCTATTGTTTCAGCGGTTTCGGCCAAAGTAAATCCAGGTTGAAACTGCTTAATTTGTTCCATTAAATTATCCACTAACTCTCCTGCTAAAACAGAAGGATAACCTGGAATATCAAATATAGGTTTTTTAGGATACAACTCGGCCAACTGCCCTCCGGGTTGTGGAAGCGCATCGATGATATGACATTTTAGTTGTAATAAACCTGCTTCAAAAACGGTAAAAAGTCCGGTTGGACCGGCACCTATGATAAGTATATCAGTTTCAATCATTGTTTCAAAATTAAGACAGGCAAAGTAACAAAGCACTACGATTTTTTAATATGACTTTTATCATATTAAGAATTATGCAATGTTCTCTACGGTTTCTATTTGGGGAGC
>NZ_CALFIG010000206.1 GCF_937876455.1 uncultured Flavobacterium sp. | reverse complement strand
ATTAATAGCTTACTAACGCAAGTAATTCAGATTCAAATCGTACTTTTGGTAAATATTGATCTTCTAATACTTTCATAAATGGTATAGCACTTTCTAAACTCCCTACTCTTTTAACAGGTGCATCTAAATACTCAAAACAATTTTCCATTATAGTAGCCGCAATATCGCTTGCAACACCTCCGAATAATGTATCTTCTTGCAAAATAATAACTCTATTTGTCTTTTTAACAGATGCATAAATTGCTTCCCAATCTAAAGGTTGTAAACTTCTTAAATCGAGTAAATCAGCTTTAATTGAGACGTTTTTATTGAGGACTTCAAGTGCCCAATGCACACCAGCACCAAACGAAATAACAGTGACATCATTTCCTTCTTTTATTAAACTAGCTTTTCCAAATGGTATAGTATAATAATTTGTAGGTACTTCTTGATTAATGCTTCTGTACAATTGTTTATGTTCAAAATACATAACAGGATTTGGATCATTAATCGCTGTATTTAACAAGCCTTTTGCATCATAAGGAAAAGCAGGATATACCACTTTTAGCCCGGGAGTTTTAGTAAACCAAGCCTCATTTGTTTGTGAATGAAAAGGCCCTGCTTGTGTTCCGCCACCACAAGGCATACGTACAACAACATCTGCTTGTTCACCCCAACGGTAATGTTGTTTCGCTAATAAATTAACAATTGGATTAAAACCCGTAGATACAAAGTCTGCAAATTGCATTTCTACGATTGCTTTAAATCCATTAATTGACAAACCATTAGCAGCAGACACCACTGCGCTTTCACAAATTGGTGTATTTCTAACACGTTCTTTACCAAATTTTTCTACAAATCCTTCCGTAATTTTAAAAGCACCTCCATATTCAGCTACATCTTGCCCTATAATGACTAAATTATCATAGCGTTGCATGGATTCTTTTAAAGATGCTTGTATGGCATCAATAAAACGAATAGATTGTTTCGTTTCAGAAGGTTCAAAATGTTCAAACGAATACGGTTTATAGACGTCGGCTAGTTCTTCCTCTACAGAAGCAACTAATTCAGGTTCGGCTTGAGTAATAGCCCAATTTTCGTCTATTTCTTTTTTAATCGCATTTTTTAGTTCTGCATCTAATTCGTCAGTAAGTACAGCTGTAGTTTGTAAATAGTTTTTGAAATTTTCTATTGGATCTTTTTCAGCCCATACGTCCATTAATTCTTGAGGAACATATTTTGTACCACTAGCCTCTTCATGGCCGCGCATTCTAAACGTTTTAAATTCAAGTAAAACAGGTCTTGGATTTTCTTTTAATGAGGCTTTCAATGCTGAAATTTTATGAAATACCTCTAAAATATTATTTCCATCGAGTATGTGACTTTCCATTCCATATCCTACGCCTTTATCTGCTAAATTTTCACATCGATATTGTTCGTTTGTTGGAGTAGACAAGCCATATCCATTATTTTCAATTACAAACAAAACAGGTAAATCCCAAACAGCAGCAATGTTTAAGGCTTCATGAAAATCACCTTCAGATGTAGCCCCTTCGCCAGTAAATACTGCTGTTACTTTTCCATTTTGTTTCAATTTGTTTGCTAATGCTATTCCATCAGCCACTCCCATTTGAGGTCCTAAATGAGAAATCATACCGATGATTTTATAATCCTGTGTACCAAAGTGGAAACTTCTATCTCTTCCTTTTGTAAAACCTGATTTTTTGCCTTGCCACTGTGAAAATAATTTATGTAACGGAATTTCTCGCGTAGTGAACACACCTAAATTTCTATGCATAGGCAATATGTATTCATCTTGATCTAAAGCAGCTGTGATTCCAACAGCAATAGCTTCTTGACCAATTCCTGAAAACCACTTAGATACTTTACCTTGTCTTAGTAAGATGAGCATCTTTTCTTCAATTAACCTCGGCTTGATTAATTTTTTATATAAATCAATTAATTGTTCATTACTTAAATTCTTTCGCTCAAAAATCATCACAACGTATTTTAATTTTTTTCAAAATTACTAAAAAATAACATTTTGGTTAACTTTTGTTATAAAAGAGTTTAGTCGATTTTCATAATTGTTAATAACTATACCCTTTTATATTTTAAATTAATTCAATACATTTGTAAAACAAAGGTGTAACAACTTTTGTAGTTATTAACAAAATTAATTTCAATGCAAAAAATTCCAAGTGTAGACTTGCGTGATTTCCTATCGGATGATCCGATACGCAAACAAAAATTTGTAAATGAAATCGGTAAAGCTTATGAAGAAATAGGCTTTGTAGCATTAAAAGGTCATTTTTTAGATGATCAATTAGTTGAAAATTTATATGCCGAAGTGCGAAATTTTTTCAATTTACCTTTAGAAGTTAAATCCAAGTATGAAATTCCAGGAATTGGAGGTCAAAGAGGGTATGTTTCTTTTGGTAAAGAGCATGCAAAAGGTCGTTCTGCGGGAGATTTAAAAGAGTTTTGGCACTTTGGTCAGTATGTAACTAACGATTCAAAATGGGCTGGAGAATATCCTGAAAATGTTGTTGTTACTGAATTACCAAGTTTCAATGACACAGGTAAAGAAGCGTACCAAATGCTTGAAAAAACAGGTGTATATGTGTTAAGAGCTTTAGCTTTATATATTGGTTTAGATGAGTTTTATTTTGACAAATACATTAAAGATGGAAACAGTATTTTAAGACCAATACACTACCCTCCTATTACAGATGAACCAAAAGATGGCGCGGTAAGAGCTGCAGCACATGGCGATATTAATTTAATTACGTTATTAATGGGCGCACAAGGCAAAGGGCTGCAAGTTCAAAATCATAATGGTGATTGGATTGACGCAATGGCACAACCTGATGAATTAATGATTAACGTTGGTGATATGTTATCTCGTCACACCAATAATAAATTAAAATCAACCATTCATCAAGTGGTAAATCCACCTAGAGAATTATGGGGAACTTCAAGATATTCGATTCCTTTCTTCATGCACCCAGTGAGTGACATGAAATTAGATTGTTTAACAGAATGTATTGATGAAAATAATCCTAAATTATATGAAGACATTACCGCTGGTGAATTTTTAAATGAACGATTAGTTGAATTAGGATTGATAAAGAAATAAATAAAAGAAATTCCAAATTATAAATTCCAAATTCCAAGAAATAAATAATTGGAATTTGGAATTTGATTTTTTGATATTTTAAAGAACTATGGACTTACAAGAACAATTAAAAAAGCTTTTTCCAGATCATGAAATTTCAAATGAACCTGAACAAATAGATGAGACACCTCATGAATTATTTATTCAAAAAGAACCCATTCTTTGCAAATATGAAAAAAGAAAAGGAAAGCCTACCACTATAATTTCTGGTTATGAAGGTGAAGACGATGACCTTAAAATTCTAGCGAAAGAAATTAAAAGTAAACTAGCTGTAGGAGGCTCTTTTAAAGATGGAGAAATCATTATTCAAGGTGATTATAGAGATAAAATAATGAAATTATTACAGGACAAGGGTTTTAAAACAAAACGAGTTGGAGGATAAATTTGTTTCACGTTTCACGTTCGAAGTCAAGAACCTGAAACCTGACCCGAGGCGAAGCCGAATAGAGCGTAGCTAAAACTATAAACTAAAAACAAATGATAGCAACATCAGAATTAATATTAAATCCAGATGGTAGTGTATACCACTTAAATTTGCACCCACAAGATATAGCCCATACTATTATTTTTGTTGGCGATCAAGATCGTGTAGAAAAAATAACAAAACATTTTGATCGTATTGAATTTACTAAACAAAAAAGAGAATTCAAAACACAAACAGGTTACTATAAAGGCACTAGAATAACTGTAATTTCAACAGGTATAGGACCTGATAACATTGATATTGTTATGAATGAATTAGATGCTTTAGTGAATATTGATTTGCAAACACGAAAACCAAAAAACGACTTAACTAAACTAAACATTGTTAGAATAGGAACTTCGGGATCATTACAAGCGGACATTCCTGTGGATAGTGTGGTTATGAGTCAATACGGATTAGGATTAGACAATATGCTTCGCTCCTATTTAATTGATACAATTTCGGAAACTGAAATAGAAGAAGCGTTTATTTCGCAAACCAATTGGGATCTACGAAAAGGACGTCCTTATGTAGTTGCAGGAAGTAAAATATTAGAGAAAAAATTTGAGAGTACAACTATTTTTAAAGGATTCACAGGAACCGCAGGTGGCTTTTATGGTCCACAAGGTCGTGTACTTCGATTAGGTATTCAAGACCCAGAATTAAATCATAAAATGGATACGTTTAACTATAATGGAACACGTATGACCAATTTAGAAATGGAAACAGCGGCTATTTACGGTTTAGGAAAATTATTAGGTCATGAATGTTTGTCATTAAATGCTATTATTGCTAATCGTGCAACAGGAACATTTAGTGAAGATCCATATAAAACCGTAGAGCAATTGATTGAATATGCTTTAAATAAACTATCTGAATAGTAAAAACTTCAATATTAGTTGTTGAAAATTGAATGTAC
>NZ_CALFIG010000205.1 GCF_937876455.1 uncultured Flavobacterium sp. | reverse complement strand
ACACTCTTTCCCTACACGACGCTCTTCCGATCTTGCCGCTCCTGCTTATATAGGAATTGTAGTGTTCTTTTTAGCCGTTTTAGCCCTGTTTTTAGAAAAAAGAAAAATAAAATACGCATTGGTGCTCGGTTCCTTGTTAGCATTAACACTATCTTGGGGGAAACATTTTGCACCATTGACTGATTTCTTTATTAATTATGTGCCTTTGTATAATAAATTTAGAGCCGTTTCTTCTATTCAGGTGCTGTTAGAATTATGTATGCCTGTTTTAGCTATTTTAGGCTTAACAGCATTTTTTACAAGTGAAGAAAAAGAAAGAAACAAAGGATTATTTATTTCTGGAGGAATTGTTGCTGGAGTATTAGTGCTGTTAGTTTTATGTAGTAGTACTTTTTCATTTACAAGTTTAAATGATGCGTATTACTCAAAACAATATGGACCTAATTTTATGGATGTATTAAGAGAAGATAGAAGAAATATGTATTTTTCAACCATTTACCGTTCACTAGGGTTTTTAGTGGTTGTTTTCGGTCTTTTATTCTTGTATACAAAGAAAATATTTTCACAGTTTAATACTATTTTGATTGTAGGCCTTATTATGGTCTTTGATTTATTTTTTGTGGCAAAAAATTATGTAAAAGCAGATGATTTTGTATCTAAAAGTCAAATTGAACGTCCTTTTGAACAAACAGAAGCCGATACAAAAATATTAGAAGATACTACTCATTTTAGAGTATTTGAAATGGATGGAAATATGAATAGTGCCCGTACTTCCTTTTTTCATCAATCAATAGGAGGCTATCATGCTGCAAAACCTAAAAAAGTTCAAGAGTTATTTGACTATCAAATTGCTAAAAATAATATTGAAGCATTGAATATGTTGAATGCGAAATATGTTATTCAGTCTAATGAGCAGGGTATGCCTATGGCCTTACAAAATCCAAGTGCAAATGGCAATGCTTGGTTTGTTTCAAAGGTAAAAATCTTCAATACAGCCGACGAAGAAATGAATGCATTAGACAAGTTAAAAACAAAAGAAGAAGCAACCTTCGTAAAACCAAAATTAGTAAAAAAAGCATATAACTTCAATACAGGAAAAGATTCAACAGCGACTATTCAAATGGTTTCATATAAACCGAATCATTTGAAGTATGTTTCAACAAATTCACAAGCTGGTTTTGGCGTTTTTTCAGAGATTTATTACCCAAAAGGATGGATAGCTACAATTGATGGTAAAGAATCAGAAATTTACAATGTCAATTATGTTTTAAGAGGATTGCAAATTCCTGCAGGAAAACATACCATTGAATTTAAATTTGAACCTCAAGTAGTAAAAACTGGAAGCATGATTTCATTAGTAAGTTCCATACTTATTTTACTATTGATTGGTTTTGGTATTTTTACGTGGAGAAAACAAACTTCCACGGATAAAAAGAGTTAGTAGTGGAAAAACCAATAAATAAAGTATTAATCATATCTTATTACTGGCCACCAGCAGGAGGTCCGGGTGTACAACGATGGTTAAAGTTTGTTAAATATTTACCAGAATTTGGTGTGCAGCCTATAGTATATATTCCTGAAAACCCAAATTATCCTTTAATAGATGAGAAATTGGTTCAAGATGTACACCCACAAGCTATTTTTTTAAAACATAAAATTTTTGAACCGTATGCTTTTGCTTCGATATTTTTAAAAAATAAAACAAAAAAAATTAGTGCGGGTATTATTACTAAAAACAAGAAACAATCTGTAGTTGAAAAGCTAATGCTTTGGGTTAGAGGGAATCTTTTTATACCAGATGCACGTGTTTTTTGGGTAAAACCTTCGGTTAACTATTTAAAAGAGTATATTCAAGAAAATAATATAGAAACAGTTATCACCACAGGTCCGCCGCACAGTTTACATTTGATTGGTTTACGTTTAAAAAAGCAACTTGCTATCAATTGGATTGCCGATTTTAGAGATCCATGGACGACCATTGGCTATCATAAAGAACTAAAATTGAGTAATTGGGCAGCCAAAAAGCATAAACAATATGAATTTGATGTGTTGAATTCTTGCGATACAGTAATCGTCACTTCACCCACAACAAAAAAAGAATTTCAAGCACTTACTTCAACACCTATTGAAGTAATTACAAATGGCTATGATGTAGAAAAAATCGAGAAAAAGCCATTGGATATCGACTTTACCCTAGCGCATATAGGTTCCTTTTTATCGCAACGAAATCCACAAATTTTATGGGAATCTTTGGCAGAATTAACAGAAGAAAATAAACTTTTTGCCCAATATTTTAAATTGAAATTAATAGGTGCCGTAAGTAAAGAAGTGCTACAATCAATAGAAAATTTTGGTCTTCAAGCTTTTGTTCAAAATTTAGGCTATGTTTCACATGAAGAAGCGTTAGTGCATCAAAGAACTTCTCAAGTTTTGTTATTAATCGAAATAGATTCAGAAGAAACGAAATGTATAATTCCTGGAAAATTATTTGAATATATGGTTTCAGAACGACCAATACTAGCCATTGGACCCGCTGATTCTGATTTTGAATCAATTATAAAAGCCACAAATACAGGTGTTTTCTTTCATTATCACGAAAAAGACGCATTAAAAGCGACTATATTAGCGCAATTTGAGCAGTATTTACAAAATAATCTGAACGTTCATGCCGTTGGATTACAACAATATAGCAGAAAAAATTTGACAGCACAATTAGTAAAACTTTTAACTTCCTAATTCTAATTTTTAATTTAATATGGGTATAGTTATTAAACAATCTATTAAAAACACCATCATTACTTTTATTGGTTTTGCATTGGGTGCAGCTAATGTGTTGTTTATGTATCCTTATTTTTTAGGTAAAGATTATGTTGGTTTAACGGGTTATGTATTGTCAACAGCTAATATTTTATATCCCCTAATGTCTTTTGGTATTCAAAACACGTTAATTAAGTTTTTCAACGAGCACAATAAAACAGAAGAAAATTTAAACAAATACATGACTTACATGCTGTTTGTTCCTTTGTTGTTTGTTATACCCGCCCTAATTTTCTTCTATGGATTTTACGATTATATTGCGGCGTATGAATCCAAAGAAAATTCTATTGTGTACGATTTTGTTTGGGTTATTCCCATCATCGGATTGTTTATGGGGTATTTCGAAATTTTTTATGCATGGTTAAGAGCCCATATGAAATCTGTTTTTGGTTCATTTGTAAAAGAAGTTTTTGTGCGTATTCTAATTACAATTTTACTTTTTGCAGTTTACTTTGATTATATTTCTGAATCTCAATTCATCTATTCCTTACTAGTCGTATATGGTATAAGTTTGTTACTAATTGCATATTATGCGAACAAAGTCAAAGCCATTCGATTACATTTTAAAGTGCCACAAAATAGTAAATCTATATTGACGTATACGGTATTTATTATATTATCTGCAAGTGTAGCGAATATGTTGTTAGATATAGATAAATATATGATTAATAAGTATTTGAAAATTGACAACATTGCTTTTTATAATGTAGCTATTTTTATTGCCTTAGTTATTTCTGTCCCCATGCGTGCCATGCACCAAATTACCTATCCTATTACTGCAAAGTTAATGAGTGAGCATAAGTGGGAAGAACTGAATACATTGTACAAGAAATCATCAATTAGCTTACAGGTTATTGGTGGTTTAATTTATGTTGGCATAGTAGTAAATTTAAATCAATTGTACAATTTATTACCTGATGAGGGTTATAGACAAGGAATTTTTGTGGTATTTATTATTGGGTTGTCTAAGTATTTTGATTTACTATTAGGGATTAATAATGCTATCATTTTTAATTCAAAATATTACCGTACAGTTTTAACCTTAGGTGTTTTATTAGTCATTGTGATTGTGCTATTAAACATGTATTTTATTCCTGCATTTGGATTAAATGGAGCCGCAATTGCTACATTGATAGCTATTACATTATATAGTTTAGCGAAGTTATTTTTTGTGGTTTTTAAAATGAAATTGTTTCCATTTACGAGCAAAAACTTAGTTTCTTTACTAGTTACATTGGTGACCTTTTTTCTTTTCTATTACTGGGAATTTACTTTTCATCCAGTAGTAAGTATTGGGTTAAAATCTGTTTTAGTAACTATTTTTTATTTGGCAGTTAATTTTTATTTAAACATTTCGTCTGATATTAATTTTGTTATCAAAAGTACACTTAAAAAGATTGTAAAATAAAAATCCTGCTTTGTAAAAACGCCGCAGGATTTTAAAATTAGCCTTTATTTTCTATGGCATCTTTTTTTATAGCATCAATATCATCTTTATTCATTTTTTCTTTTGTACCGTCTTTTTTGTAGTAATAAAAGTCATCTTCATTTTCATACGTCTGATTGCCATAATTTGTTCCGCCATTATATCCATTAGGGCAAGGATAATAAGGGTAACTAGAAAAACCATTTACAAAACCACGCACACCAATAATTTGACCATGATGATTGTAGAATATACGCATTCCGCCAATTCTTGTTAGCGCAAAACTATTGTAACTCATGAATACAGAACCAATTCTTTTTACGCGTCCAAAATAGTCATAGTTTATAAACACATTTCCTACGCGTTTTACCCTTCCATAATTATCATGTTCAATACGAATCCCTCGTGGTCTTCCATTATCATAATTTGAGTAACCATAGTTTTCATGTGTAGTGTGTCTAGGTGGTTCTAGTGGTAAAGCATTAAAATCAAAATCTCCTGTAGGAAATACATAAAATTCAATACCTTTTTCTAAAAAAAATATTGGTGTAGCCTCTCTATAATCAATAGCATAAAAATCAGGACGAGTCATTCTTGGTCTTCTTCCTCTTTCGGTTTCTTGAGCTTGTGTTGCGTTCCATACTAAAAATAAACTTGCAACTAAAAATGTAATTTTTTTCATGATCTTAAAATTTAATGGTTAAACACATTTTAATTAGTTTTTGATGCTATAAATAGTTCAACTCATGTGCCAAAAAGTAAATATGCCTTGATAATAATATGCTAATGACTTGTTAATGATTTCTAAGTGGTTGAAAATTAAGTTTTTATTTTAGTCTTAAATTGTGTTTTATATACTTAAATGGATTTCTTAACTGTATTTTGCTGTTGCGACCTAAATTTGTATATTAGCATCAAACACAACAGAATGAAGAAAAGACTTTACATATTAATTTTATTCGCCACCACATTTGTATTTGCTCAATACCCAAAAGATTATTTTAGGTCACCATTAGATATTCCGCTAAACGTGTCGGGTACTTTTGGGGAATTACGTACAAATCATTTTCATTCAGGTTTAGATATTCGAACAAATGAACAAGAAGGTTTACCAGTATATGCTACTGCCGATGGCTATGTGGCACGAATTAAAGTATCTGTCTTTGGTTACGGTAAAGCACTTTATATTGTACATCCCAATGGTTATACTACCGTGTATGCTCATTTACAGCGCTATGCAGGCAAAATTGAAGACTATGTGAAAAAGCTGCAATACGCCCAAAAAAAATATGAAATCGAGACCTATCTATCTCCCGAAATTTTGCAACTAAAAAGCGGAGATATAATTGCATATACTGGAAATACTGGAGGCAGTGCAGGCCCACATTTGCATTACGAAATTAGAGATACACAATCTGAAAAAATCATTAATCCAATGGCTTTTGGATTAAATAAATTAATTAAAGACGATAAAAAACCTGAAATTCAAAGTGTAATTGTTTATCCTCTAAATGACTCTACTTTTGTAAATAAAGGAAACACTCCAATTGCGCTTACGTTATTAAAACAGCCTGATGGAACTTTAATAGCAAATAAAGTTAGTACAAATGGAACTATAGGATTTGCACTTAATTCACATGATTTGTTGACTAATTTTTACAATAAAAATGGTATTTATAAAGTACAGACATTTTTGAATGGAGCGCCCTATTTTAATTATACATTTGATACATTTTCTTTTGACGAATCAAAACACATCAATTATTTTTTAGATTTTAAAAAGTTTAAACAACTTAAACAGCGTTTTCAAAAATTATTTATAAAAGAACCTTATCCATTATCACTTATTCAGCATAACCGAAAAAATGGTAGTATTCAAGTACAGCCTAGATCGGAAGAGCGTCGTGTAGGGAAAG
>NZ_CALFIG010000204.1 GCF_937876455.1 uncultured Flavobacterium sp. | reverse complement strand
TTTTTTTAAAGTGTAATTCATATAAATTTGCGACTTAACAAAAATCTATATTAAATAAAAAAAGTATTAATCAATTTTAAACTAAAAATTAAGAAAATGGCACAGGATTTAAACGTTTCTGTAGAGAACAAAGAAAACAAAGGAGCAAGTATTTTTGCAGCAGCTACTATCGCAATCTGTTTAGTAATTGGATTCCTTGTATGGAAATTCGTAATGGGAGCATCAGGTAACTTCGAAGGAGGAGATGCAGAAAATGGTCACCCATTACCAGGAAACTATTTAGGAATGGTTTATAAAGGAGGTGCTATTGTACCAGCTTTAATGGGATTATTATTAATGACTTTAGTGTTTTCTATTGAAAGATTTATTGTTATTAGCAAAGCAGCAGGCAAAGGTGATTTAGAAAAATTTGTAAAAAATGTTTTAGGTCAAATTAAATCTGGTGATGTTCAAGGAGCAATTGTTGCTTGTGATGAACAACAAGGTTCTGTGGCTAATGTAGTAAAAGCAGGTTTATTAAAATCTGAACAAGTTAAAAAAGACGGATTAGACGTTGAAAAAGCTACTGAAAGTATTACTAAAGAAGTGGAACAAGCTACTTCATTAGAAATGCCAATGTTAGAGAAAAACTTAACAATCCTTTCTACTTTAGTATCAATTGGTACATTATTAGGATTATTAGGAACGGTATCGGGTATGATTAAAGCGTTTGCTGGATTAGCAACAGCAGGTACTCCAGACCAAGCACAATTAGCAAATGGTATCTCTGAAGCGTTAATTAATACAGCTACAGGTATTTCAACATCAACAATTGCAATTATTGCATACAACTATTTCACATCTAAAATTGATACGTTAACTTATTTTATTGACGAAGCAGGTTTTGCTATTTCTCAAGCTTACAAAAGAGCTAAAGGAAACTAATTCAATAAATACTAATAAGTTAAAATTAATAAAAGATGGCAAAGGTCAAAATATCTAAAAAAAGTACAAAAATAGACATGACAGCTATGTGTGACGTAGCGTTCCTATTATTGTCCTTTTTTATCATGACGTCAACAGCAAAAGTTCCTGAGCCAAAACCAGTAGATACACCAGCTTCAACAGTTCAAGCAAAATTGCCAGAACATGATTTAGCTACCATTACTATTGGTGACAGTGCCGTTTATTTTGGTATGGCAGACCGCGATGTTCGAGTAAAAACGCTTGAAATCATGGCTGATAAATACAAAATGGAATTTTCTGAAGATGAAAAAGCAAAGTTTGCACTTATCGATGGATTTGGGGTAACTTTAGCCGAATTAAAGTCACTTATCGCGCTTCCAGGTGCTGAGAGAAATAAGGAAGGATTGCAAAAAGGGATTCCTTATGAAATGCCTGCAGATTCTTCTAATAGTCAATTAGCAGACTGGGTAATGTCTTCACGTGAAGCATTAAAAGAGTTAAGAATGAAGGATCTACATTTTGCAATCAAAGCAGATGGTAAAGAAAAATATCCTACAGTAAAGAAAATTTTAGACATGATGCAAAAGCAGAAAGTGAATAACTTTTACTTAGTAACAGGTTTAAGAAGTGAAGATTTTTAATTGAATAATAAGAAAAAAACATGGCAGAATTAAATACCGGCGGCGGCGATAAAGGCGGCAAGGTAAGAAGTAAAAAATCTAACCCTGGGGTAGATTTAACAGCGATGGTGGATTTAGCCTTCTTGTTAATTACATTCTTCATCTTAACCACTACATTGTCTAAGCCACAATCAATGGATTTAGCCTTACCAGATAAAGATAAAGATAAGATTGAAGATGCACCACCACCAGAAACACCGGCTTGGAGAACCATGACAGTTGTGTTAGGTAATGCTAATAAATTAGTGTATTACATTGGTCAAGCATCAAAACCAGAAGAAGGTACACCAAAAGTGGAAAACTATGGTGGCAAAGGCATCAGAAAAGTTATTCTAGATAAGCAAGAAGCTGTTAAAGCTAGAGTAGTTGGTTTAGGAGGTAATCCAGAAAAAGACGGATTAACAATATTGATTAAAGCAACAAAATCTTCAAATTATAAAAACTTAGTAGACATCTTAGACGAAATGGCCATTACGAAAACAAAAGTATATGCCATTGTAGATACTACACCAGAAGATTTGAAAATGCTTGAAGATAAAGGAATTAAATAACATAACTTTTAAATAATACACTATGAGTTCAAAAATAAACTTATTCCACGATAGCTGGTTAAATACAGTTTTTGATGGTCGTAACAAAAGTTATGGTGCCTATGAATTAAGAAAAACGAATCCAAAATCAACATTGATTGCATTGTTCATTGGTTCTTTGTTTTTCGGTTCAGTTGTAGCAATTCCTTTTGTTAAACATTTGTTACAAGAAGTTTTCAAAAAAGAAGATACTGAAAAAATTACTAAAGTTGAGTTAAAAAGTATTGAAACGCCTAAGAAAGATGAACCAAAAAAAATCATCGAACAAAAGGCTGAACCTGTAAAGCAAACAAAGTCAATTGTTGATGTGGTTAAATTTGTACCTCCTGTAATTGTTGATAAACAAACAGTGGATACTCCTCCGCCTACTATTGATGATTTAAAAGACAAAAAAACAGGTGCGTCAGATGTAAAAGCATCTACAGATGCTGATGCCGATTTAAATTTAGATGGTTCAGATAGTAACAGAAATGTTGATGCGGATAATACGGACTACAGTCAAATTTTTACATCTGTTGAGGTTAACCCTGAACCACCAGGTGGAATTAATGCATTTAGAACGAAAGTTCAAAATGGATTACTAGGAAGTTTAGGTGATTTAGAAGAATCTTTAGATGGTTCGGTAAGAATTCGTTTTGTAGTAATGGAAGATGGTTCTTTAGGAAGCTTTGAAGTTTTGGAAGAAAATCCAAGAGGCTATAAATTAGCAGATAAAGCAATTCAACAAATTAAAAAATCACCTAAATGGAAAGCAGGTGTAATGAATGGTAGAAACGTAAAAGTATATTATTCATTCCCATTAAAATTCCATATTTCGGCTGAATAGTATGATGAATAATCTAATTCATATTTTTAAACAGAAATCGCCTAAACAGCGATTTCTGTTTGTTTTTGGACTTTTTATGATTCTTGCTTATTTTGTTTTAGCAGGTATTTTTATTGGCTGGGAAGCTATGCCCGTAACGGTAGCTTATCAAAGTAGAATCTATTTTGGTGTTTTACTAATTGTATATGGTTGCATACGATTTTATAGATTATTAAAAACAGAAGACTAATGCGAAAAATTATCTTGTTATTTCTGTTTTTTCCGCTTTTTTTGGTAGCACAAGAGGCACAACCAGAAACTAAAAAATCTAATTATATTTATTCTTCTGTTGAAGTTAATCCTGAACCTCCAGGAGGCATTAATGCTTTCAGACAATATGTAGCGACTGAACTTATGCATTACTTGGGAGACATAAAAGAGCCTTTACAAGTTTCTGTATTAATACGATTTATTGTAACCGAGGAGGGTACGTTGAGTGATTTTGAGTTAGTACGAGAATCTGTAAACAGTTACAATTTAGGTAAAAGAGCCATTTTTGTGATTAAAAATAGTCCAAAATGGAAACCTGGTCTCATGAATGGAAGAAATGTAAAAGTGTATTATTCATTTCCGATAAAATTTAATATCAATTAAAATGTATTTTAAAAAACATACTATTTTTTTATACTTGTTTTTACTAGTAGCATTTGTTTTCTGTAAGAAAGAAAACAAGAATGGGGTTGAAGAAACAGTAACTACTGGAAAATTAGTGGTGTATGTAGATGAAACTTTGTTACCCATAATGGAAGAACAAAAACAAGTGTTTGAAAGTCAATATCCTTATGCAAAAATAACGTTAGTTGCCAAACCCGAAATTGAGATTAGTAAAGCGATTGTAGAAGGTAAAGCAGATTTTGTTATTTTGCCTAGACAGCTAAACGAAAATGAAAAATTAGTTTTCAAGTCTAAAAATATACCAGGTAAAATTACCCCTTTTGCGAAAGATGCCATAGCCGTTTTAGTGAATAAGGCACAAGGAGGAGAGTCTATCACAACAGAAGGTGTTTTTAAAGCATTATGTGGAGAAGAAACAACGCAACAATTGGTTTTTGATAATGCAAATTCAAGTACCTTGAATTACTTAATGGAACAGGCAGGGATAAAAAAAATTGGAAAAACTCACATCAAAGCACTTAAAAATAATATCGAAGTTATTAAATTTGTGTCCGAAAATAAAAATGCTATTGGGTTTGTAGGGGTTAATTGGTTAACCAATACGGATGCTGAAACAGAAAATTTAATAAAAAAGTGTACTGTTTTAGCGCTTGGAAAAGAGTTAAAAACAGCTGTAAAACCAACGCAGACAAACATTGCCTTAGATTCATATCCTTTTACAAGAAAAATATTTTTGTTAAATTATCAAGGAAAAACAGGTTTAGGCATGGGATTTGCATCTTTTGTAGCAGGAAATGTAGGACAACGAATAATTTTAAAATCAGGTTTGTTGCCTCATGAAATTCCAACAAGAGAAATTAGAATTAGAAAAAAAATATAAAAAGGATTTAAAATGAGAAAAGCTATTTTTGTAGGTATTGTTACTTTAGCAACTACATTTGGGAGTTATGCACAAGATTTAGAGCAAGTAAAAAAGACCATTGATGCAGAGAAATTCTCTGAAGCAAGAAAGTCATTAAAAAATTTGGTATCAACAGCACCAGATAAAGGACGTAATTACTTTTACTTAGGACAAGTATATTTAGCTTTAGAAAAACAAGATTCTGCAAAAATTTATTTTGAAAAAGGGAAAGGTGTAAAAGACGCTGGTCATTTAAATTATATTGGTTTAGCACATGTAGATTTAATCTATGGAAACAAAACAAGTGCACAAAACAATATAGCAATGGCTATGCAGAATGCAAAAAAGAAAGATACCGAAGAACAAATCTTTATTGCACGTGCTTATTTAAACCAAGAAAATCCAGAATACAGTAAAGCTATAGAAGCTGGAAAAAAGGCAATAGCTAGTGATCCGAAATCGGCATTAGCTCATTTGACTTTGGGAGATGCTTATTTTGCAGACAAAAATACAAATGATGCGTATGCGGCGTACAGAAACGCATATGATTTAGACAACACATTATTACGTGCTAAATTACAATTGGCAATGATAACTAGAAATGCTAGAGCGTATAATGAATCAATAAAAGCGATAAATGAAGTGATTACGCTTGATCCTAATTATGGTCCAGCGCATAGAGAATTAGCAGAAACCTATTTTGCTTGGGGATACAATGAACCTGCTAAATATCAAGAAAACACGGCTAAAGCTTTAGACGAGTATAAAAAATACATGAGCTTAACCGATACTTCTGTAGATTCTAGAATGCGTTATGCAGATTTCTTAATCATCACAAAAGATTGGAAAGCTTTAGAAGCTGAAGCGACTATGATTCAAAAAATGGATAAAGTAAATCCAAGAATTTATAGATACTTAGGGTATGCATATATTGAAACAGGTAGACCAGACGCTGCTATTCAAGCATTTAATGAGTTTTTTGCAAAAGCAGATAAAAGAAAAATAAAAGGAAGAGATTATTTGTATTTAGCAAAAGCGAAATTAGCTTCTGCCATGGATGCTAATGGTGTAATTACAAATGCTACTAAATTCAACGAATCAGTTATAGATTTGCAAAAAGCAGCTGAGCTTGATACAAAGTTGTCTGTAGAATTTAGCGAAATTGGCGTAAAATTATACAAACAAAAAGCGTATTTTGAAGCCGCTAAATTATTAGATTTAGCCATTAAAAATCCAGCATCAAAATCATTTGCTCTAGATAATTATTACTATGGAAATTGTATTTTATTTGGATCAATTGACAAAACACCTGAGCAAAAAGCTACACTAACAGTTGAATTTGAAAAAGCAAATGCAGCTTATGCCGAAGTTATTAAAGCTTCTCCAAAAACACAAGATGCTTATTTGAATAAAGGAAAATTGAATCGTGTACATGGAACTGATGCTGCAAAATTACTTGCTGTAGCTGATTATGAAGGCTATGTAAAAGTAGTAACTGAAAAAGGTGAAGCTGAGTTGTCAAAAGAAACAGTTAAGAAAAATTTATTAGATGCATACCAATTTATTGGTTCTAGTTATGCTGCAACGGATAAAGCAAAAGCAATTGCTGCATTTGAAGAAGCTAAAAAATTAGATCCAACTAATAAATACGTGTCTGAATCTTTAGAAGTATTAAAAAAATAATTGTAAATCAATATGTAGGAGCCGATAACAATTGTTATCGGCTTTTTTCATTGCTAAAAAACAAGTTGTAATTTTTAATAAATACGTATCTTTGCCCGCATTATAATTCAAATATGTTATCAAAAGAAATTCAATTAGCCGTAGATAAAGGAGAAATGCTTCCACTAATGGAAGAGTTTTATACGATTCAAGGTGAAGGGTATCACACAGGAACAGCGGCTTATTTTATAAGAATTGGAGGATGTGATGTGGGTTGCCATTGGTGTGATGTGAAAGAAAGTTGGAATGCCGAATTGCATCCGCCAACGCATACAGACTTAATTGTTGCCAATGCCAAAAAATATGCTGACACAGTAGTAGTTACTGGTGGAGAACCTTTAACATGGGATATGAATTTGTTGACATCAAAACTAAAAGAGCAAAAATGCAAGATACATATTGAAACCTCAGGAGCGTATGAAGTTACGGGAAATTGGGATTGGTTTTGTTTATCACCAAAGAAAAATAAATTACCCGTTCAAAGCGCCTATGCTATAGCTGACGAATTAAAAGTAATTATCTACAACAAACACGATTTTATTTTTGCAGAAGAGCAAGCAGCAAAAGTAAATGTGAATACTATTCTTTTTCTACAACCCGAATGGAGCAAAAAAGAAGAAATGACGCCTTTAATTGTAGAATATGTAATGAATAATCCTAAATGGAGAGTTTCGTTGCAAACGCATAAATATTTGAATATTCCTTAATTTTTTGCTCGCAAAGTGCGAAGAATTAATCTTTGTGAAACTTCGTGCTAGAACTTTGTGTGGCTTTGTGTAACGAAAACTTTAATTTATATTTTAGAAAGTTTCGCTAAATAATCAAAATGATTTCCTTCTAAAATTAATTGGCATTCTAAACCATTGGCAATCGCCGCATTTTGAAGTGTATTGTAATCCAAATACAACCAATCAAAAGTATCTTCCGTTTCTCCTTTATATTGAATGGTAAATGTTAGTTCGCCATAATAACCATTTGCAGGAACCTCGTAAGCACCCTCTTCATCTTGGTCATACATGTAAATTAAGTCTGAACTATCAATTAAAATTTGCCCGTCTTCATTTAAAAGTGATTTCAATTTTTGTAAATATGTTGAAATCGTATTCATTTTTCCGAATATTCCGGTTCCGTTCATTAAAAGAAGAATAGTGTCATATTGATTTGGTATACTGAGCGTAGTCGAAGTATCAGTATCTAAATCTAAAATATCTGAAACGTTGCAGTTTTTCAACCCTCTTAATTTACAAGTTTTAATTGCATGTTCCGAAATATCAATAGCGGTCACATCAAAACCCTTTTCTTGCAAATACAAGGCATGACTTCCCGCGCCGCATCCCACGTCTAACACTTTTCCTTTTACGAGTTGAAGTGCTTTTTGTTCCAGTTTAGGCATCTCTTTATACTCACGAAATAAATAGGCAACACTCATTTCATCGGCTTCCGAAATAGAAGTTTCTGTAATTAAATCTTCAGGAGAATTATTCGTTTGGTAATCTAAAATAGCTTTTCCGAAAAGGTCTTTCATGGTTTGTATTTCAAAATTCAACATTCGTTATTCTAAATTCGAAATTCAAAATCGTAACTTTGTAGCAGAAAATCCATAAAATGCTTAAGCCAAATTTAAACGAACTCGGAAAACTTGCCAAAGATACGCATAACGAAACCAAAAAGTATTTTGACAAGCTAAAAAAGAAAACGCCTAAGAATTTAGATTATGTAATGCAAGATTTACACGATGCGGAATTCAAAAAAACGGATTGTTTGGAATGTGCCAATTGTTGCAAAACAACAGGGCCATTGTTTACTTCGGCTGATATTGAACGTATTTCAAAAAGTTTTCGTCAGAAGCCACAACAATTTATCGACCAATACCTTCGCATTGATGAAGATAACGATTATGTATTGAAAAGTGTACCGTGTACTTTTTTAGATAGCGACAATAAATGTTTTATCTACGATGTTCGCCCAAAAGCGTGTAGAGAATTTCCACACACCGATAGAAAAAAGTTTCAACAAATTTCAGATTTAACCTTAAAAAATGTAGCTATTTGCCCAGCAGCATTTAATATTGTGGAGAAGATGAAACTAAAGATACCAATATAATATGATAAAAATGAATTATTTAAGACCAATGCTATGGACAAATCAACTTATAGAATCGGTTGATTTTTATGTAAATGTATTGGGTTTTACTTGCGAAGAATTTAACGAAGAGTGGCAATGGGCGTCTTTAATAAACGAGGGAGTAAGTATTATGTTAGCAAAACCTACTGAGCATATGGTTTTTGAAACACCTATTTTTACAGGTTCGCTTTATTTTAATGTAGACAATGTTGAGCAACTTTGGAATAAACTTAAAGATTCATGTCAAGTTTGTTATGAATTAGAAGTTTTTCCTTGGGATATGAAAGAATTTGCAATTTATGATAACAATGGGTATTTGTTACAGTTTGGTGAAAATTTAATATAATATATATTTCTGTCTCATTTTTATAAATTGCTCCAAACCTTCTTGCCACGTTTTTCTAATTTCTTTTTCGGTCATTCCGGCTTCAATTTGTTCGCGTAATTTTTTGGTTCCGGCTAATTTGGTAAAAAAATCATTGAAGAATACGGTTTTGTCTGTGGTTTTGCTATACGCTTTCAAAAGCCATTTTAATTCCAATTGATTTACTTTTTTAATTTTGGTTAAATCTTCCCCAAAACATAGTTTTCCATTATGTACGGGGTCTTTTGCGCCAAAATTTGGCTTCGGAGTAAAACTAAAATCAAATTCATTTTCAGGTAAAAATGGCGAACCATAAATTTGAAATTGCTTTTCAGTGCCTCTGCCTACACTCACATTTGTACCTTCAAAAAAACATAAACTTGCATACAAGTTAATCGCTTGGTTATTGGGTAAATTAGGAGAGGGCTTTACAGGTAAACTATATTTCATATCGTGCGAATAGTTTAAACATGGAATTACAGTTAAGTTACATTGTAAACCGTCTTTTAACCATTTTTCTCCATTAATCATTTGTGCATATTCGCCAATCGTCATGCCGTGCAAAACTGGAATTTCATGCATGCCTACAAAACTTTTGTATTCTTTTTCTAATATCGGACCATCCACAATAGCGCCATTCGGATTAGGTCTGTCTAAAACTAAAAGGGGAATGTTGTTTTCTGCACAAGCTTCCATTACATAATGTAGTGTAGAAATATAGGTGTAAAAACGAGTTCCCACATCTTGTAAATCAAAAACTAAAATATCAATATCTGCTAATTGTTCAGGTTTAGGTTTTTTGTTATTTCCATAAAGGGAAATAATTGGCAAACCTGTTTGCGTGTCTTTTCCATCTTTTATCACTTCCCCAGCATCAGCGGTTCCTCTAAAACCATGTTCGGGTGCAAATATTTTTTGAACAGCAATTTTTTTCCATACTAAATAATCAACAATAGATAGTTGCTTGTCATAATCTAGAATTAACATGCCGGTTTGATTGGTAACAATTCCTACTCTTTTAGAAGCTAGTAAAGGGAAGTAGTATTCTGAGTTTTCTGCCCCACAAATTATTCTTCCTGTTTTATAAGTAAGTAAAGTGTCTTTTGCGTTGTTATTTTTGGATAGAGTAGTAGTTGCAAATTTTGGACCACCACATGAAATTATTAGTAAGGAATAAAATAATAATGTATTTTTGAAAATTAATTTTGATTTCATACAAATTTGAATTTAGAATATTTCATAGCCAAAAGACTAATCACTGCTAAAAGCTATAAAAGTAGTGTTTCTTCTCCAATTATAAAAATTGCCATCTTAGCAATTGCCTTGAGTATTCTTATGATGATCGTCGCAGTAGCTACAGGAATAGGATTGCAACAAAAAATTAGAGAAAAAATCGCGGCTTTTAATGGGCATATTATAGTGTCAAATTATGATGATAACCAATCTCAAGTTACGGTCCAACCCATTGATATGCCAAAACAACTATTTGTCATGCTTAAAAATCATCCAGGCATAGCACATGTGCAAGAAGTAGCAACAAAAGCCGGTTTAATTAGAACAGAAAAAGAATTTGAAGGAATTGTTTTTAAAGGCGTAGGACGAGAGTACGATTGGTCTAAGTTACAAGAATTTTTAGTGCAAGGTCAAATGCCTAAATTTGATAATACAACTACAAATCAAGTTCTTATTTCAACATTTTTAGCCAATCGATTGCATTTAAAACTAGGCGATGCTTTTAATACATTCTTTATGAAAGAACAAGGAAAGCGTCCTAGTGTAAGAAAGTTTACCATTGTGGGGATTTATAATTCAGGTTTTCAGGAATTCGATTCGTCTTATGTTATAGGAGATATTCAGCATATTCAACGCATTAATAAATGGCAAAAAAATCAGGTTGGAGCCTATGAAGTTTTTGTGGATGATTTCACTAAAATGGAACAAACTGCACAAGAAGTATATCAAACCATACCTCCCACATATAATAGCATTTCCATTCAAGAAAAATATGCAAGTATTTTCGAATGGCTAAAACTGTTTGATTTTAATATTCTTGTTGTACTTATTATTATGATGGTAGTTGCTACTATAAATATGATAGTTGCTTTATTGGTGCTTATTCTAGAGCGCACACAATTAATAGGGTTGCTAAAGGCAGTAGGCGCATCAGATTGGTCTGTTAGAAAAATATTTATTTATAATGCTTTACATTTAATTTCCAGAGGTTTGCTTTATGGTAATAGTATAGCTTTGTTCTTGTTGTTTCTTCAAAAACAATTTGGCATTATAAAATTAAACCCCGAAAGTTATTACGTGGCTGTTGCGCCCGTAGTTATAAATCCATTACACATTCTTTTTTTAAATATAGGTACGGTTATCATATGCGGTTTAGTCTTATTAATCCCTTCTTATATTATTACTAAAATTACACCTGTTCGTGCCTTGCGATTCGAATAACCAGCTATTCCCGTGTTTCACTGTAGTTGTCTTTGTTAAAAATGGCACACTATCTTTTGCAAGCGCTTCTTTGGTCGCTTTGCAA
>NZ_CALFIG010000203.1 GCF_937876455.1 uncultured Flavobacterium sp. | reverse complement strand
GTAAAGAATGGGAAGTTGATATTCGACATCCCATCTCTTTATGATGACCAACTAAGAGAATTAGAGGGGCAGAACGTAGTTATGACGATTAAGAAAAAACATGAAAAAGCCACGCTATCTCAATACGGGTATTATCGGGGCTGCATCCTGCCACTTTGCTATGAGTCAGAAATGTTTTCTTCTTACGATAACAAGGATGAAATACACGATGTTTATTTTGCCCCTAAATTTCTTTCCTACAAGCGGCTAAGACCTGATGACCCTAACATAGAGGTAACGACAGTAAAGAGCCTTGCAGACCTTAATAAAGAGGATATGACTAAGTTTATAGAGAAGGTGATAGCGGACTGTGAAATAAACGGAATTTCAGTTCCGCCACCTGAACTTGCATACAATAAATACTATCAAAAATGACAGACAATAAGATTATCAATCAACACGACTTTAAATTCACGCACCAAGGTTCTGAAATATCAGTGTCAATTAAAAGCTATGAATCACCCGCAAAAAAGAGCGAATTTTCAGGCGATTTACACACTGTTATTACAATTCATCATCCATTAGGGGTGACAGAAAATTCTATCTCAGACACATTTGATGATGAAGGAATGAAAACACTTGAACTCCAAATTAAACAAGGCATTCATAAGCTAATCCCTCAAAAACTTAATTAATGAAACTCACTGAAAACGATAAGCTAAAAGAATTAGTCTTTGATAGGCTTAAAGAATTAGATATGAGTCAGGCGGATGTTATTAAAGATGCCGAGGAAAGGGGTATTAAAATTACACCCTCTAGCCTATCTAAATACAAAAAAGGAGTGAAGAACGGACTCACTGAAACTCAGCTATTGTTTATCTGCTCTCGATTGTATATCCCCGTGAATATTAATTTCGGGGAATTAGCTAATGTAGATGGTAAACTAAAATGGCGGATACCTAAATACGACCATACTAAAATGCTTCAATTACTTTCTAAAACATTTCCTTATGCCAAAAAGTAAAGGCTTTACAGAAGAAGATTTAAAGCGTAGAGGGTTAGTGGAGATAGAGAAAGGTGTATTCGCCCCGACAGCTAAAAGCAATGTAGGAAGCAATGTACACGATGTAGAAATGATAGTTAAGGCTAAAGTGAATGATAGCCCCGACTTTCAGGTAGCGCCCGTTACGGAGTGGTTCATCCCTTACCAAACCCCCTCGAAAAAAAATAGTCGAATTACATTCACTAATAAAGCCACAGGAAGGGTGGTTAATATCCCATCTAAGGCATACACTGAGTACAAGAATTTGACCAAAATGTATTGGACTACATTCGGCAAAGAATTTAAACAAACAATTGCAACCCTAGGACTACAATATCCGTTAAACATAGAAATGACGTTTATCAGAAAGACCAATCAGTTAGTTGATTATTTTGGGCCAGGCGAATCCGTATTTGATTTAATGACAGATTTTGGTTGGTGGGAAGATGATAACAGAAGATTTGGTAAGCCATTTTTTGGAGATATGCAAGTGGACAAAAACAGAGCGGGCGTAATAATTAAGATTTTACTTTAACAACACATGGAATATAAGCTACTTGAAATAGTTAAGGATTTACTCGTTGAAAAAATGTACAAATCATTAGCAATGGAAGATGCAGAATTAGTGTTGAATCTTCCTGAAAAGCAATACAACGAATTATTGGCAGAATTAAACTCTTATGCCGCAGGAATTGTTTATCCGCAAGGATTTAAGCCATCATTTACCACCTTTAACTTTATGGGAGGCAAATGCTATATTCAACAGAGTGAATTAAAAAATAAAGACTCTAGAGATTTTTTACAAGCATACGAGCAATTAAAGAAATAACACATGAAAATGAATGAATTATTCTCAGTAGGAGATATGGTATTTGGATATTGTAATGGCTTTTTTGACCGAGATGATTACGATGACAAAGTATGTGTTTTAGTTAACAGTAAGTATGCCGTTTTCCAATACACAGAAGGCAGATGGAAAGGATTTGCCGCAGTACTTAATTACACAGACTCGCTATCAAAAGAAATGGTAGATAGTTGGAAAATTGAAAAAACAGAAGATTAACCATGTTTCGCCCGCATATAGGAGATTGCGTCAACTGCCCAAGAACTAACGTACCTATCGTAGTACGTGATGGCTTTTGTGATAAATGTAATTATGACCGCAAGCAAGCTAAAAAGAAAGCAGCAGGCAAGAAAACAGGTAAATACACCTACATTAGACACGCTACGGGTGAAGGACAAATGTTCGCAGAAATGGCATTAAATACTATCGGAGATGAACCAACGAGATGCTTTGTTTGCGGCAAATTAGTGGCAGTTGTAACGCACAATAATATGGCACACGTACTTGCCAAAGGAAAATACCCAAAGATGCGCCTAGAGCCTGAAAACATACGAATACTCTGCTTTAACATTCAGGGAACTGGTTGTCATTCGTTGTATGACCATTCGCCTCATAGTGAATTAAAAGGAGAAGGATGGGAAAGGCTTTTTGAACTAAGAGATAGATTGAAAGAAGAATATGAACAATTAAAGGATTAACAATATGGAAAATAAAAAGGATTTATCTAAACAGAAAATGCGATTAAGAATGTTTCGTTTTATTAGCGGCAATGATTTAGAAGGTTATACATACGAGATAACATTCAATAAATCACTAGAACATACCGTGCGAATGCAGGCGATGATTGACGGACTTAATAGATACGATAAGCGTCGCAAATTTTGGTATGCCATACACAATCTTATTGCAGTACCATTAAGCACACTTCCTTTTAAGTGGGCTATAAAATTTAGAATATATGCAAGTAATAGATACTAATTTATTACAATCCTGTAAGGAATTAAACAACTAACAAAATATTACAGAATAGTAATGGAAAAAGAAATTCATAATTGCCCCACTTGCGGAAGTGAAGTGATAGTAGAAGGTAATACTACTCAATATTATGTGCCTGTTACTAAATTAATATCGAAGTACAATGATTTGTATGAGATTGTAAGAAATAAATTAGAGGGCGAATTGTCAAAAGCAAGGGATAAAGCGCACGAAAATCCAACAATTCCAATGATAAAGCCGCCAATCACCCAACAAAAAACATTCCGCAAAATGAGTGGGAACATTTGGGCGGATGAAAGCAATTTTCAATACGAAGAAATTAACGGAAACTTCATTAAAACAAAAACAGCACGATGAAAGAACACCTTTCAGAAAAGCTAATTAAAGACCTTATAGGCGCAGGCATAATGGCGGATGATAATAAGAGTCCACTAGCACAAGCAATCATCAGAGAATACTTCTGTGAGGTTTTTAAACAAGGTATAGAAGGGGAGAGGATAGCCCGCAATAAACAAAAATACGTTGAACCAAATTTTTACGATAAATAACAACTATGAAACAAGAAACAAAACAAGAAATGCAGCTAACAGAAGCGCAATTAACAGGGCAGAAGATACTCTCTTTGCCGCCGCACCCCGATTACGTCCCCGTACCCGATATGCCATTACCGCTATCATACGGAGTGATTGTAAAACCTATTAAGCGCGAAGTAGAACTACTTACAAGCGGGATATTAACAGCAGAAGGAGAAAACACTAATGACACTTGCGAGGGTATTATCTACGCCGTTGGCCCCGCTTGCTCACCATTCCTTCGTGTAGGGCTTAAATGTATTTACAGCGCAGAAGCTAAAACAGAGTTCCGCCACAAAAATCAATTCTACAAGAAGATGGATGAGTTCTCAGTATTCTTTATTGTTCCCGACCTCACCACCCGCGTTGATAACGGAGTGAAGTCAGACAAAGAAATGGGCAGAAAGAAAAGAATTGAAAGACAGAAATATGCCATTAAGGTTGAAAGCAAAAGGTTTCAAAACGAAAAGGATAAGTCGAAAGACAAAACAAAAGGTAAAATTAGAGTAGTAAAATAACAAAGAAGCCCCTTAATTGGGGCTTTTTCTTTTAACAAGTGAGGTTATTTATCTTAGACACTACTAACAGTGCTTTATCTAAATCTAAGCAGTCATAGGCGGGCGCTTGAGCATTGCCATCACTATCAAAGTTCTCAGTGATATAATCCTCTAATATCCCTATCCATTCAGTTAATACAACTAATTGCAGCGGGCCACAGCCATTCTTTTCTCCATAGCTATCATTAGCAATAAATGTACTTGCCCATGTTATAGCAAGTGTTTTACCCTTAGTAATAGCTGTATTTATTTGCTGATATGTAGTCATTATTGATAAGCGTATTGAATAGTACCCTCAATAGTAGTAGTTTGTGTATAATCACTTAGCGTTACCCTAATCCCAAATGCTTGTCCCGCTGTTATAGCAACAATATTACTAATAGGAAGTGTTACATAAGACGTTCCTGCAACGGCGGCAGGGCCAGTAGCTACTACATTAGTGCTTGAAACAACGCTACCATTAACTAACACTGATAAAGTGTAATTAATAGCCCCTAATGAAGCGGCCGTGAATTGACCAAAGAAAACAATATTAGTTGTATCTGTTGCGCTTGCCACAATTGCTAAGTCAGTTTGAGAACCAACACTTGTATTAGACACCCTTACTTTAGTGAAACTAGCAGCACCGCTTAATCCTTGTGGGCCTTCAGGGCCTTGTTCACCCCTTCTACCTGTACATTTACACATAGTTCTTAATGTTTATGAGCATCCACAGTTACAGTCGGAAGCCCCGCTGCAAATGTCTGATGCTTTAGTTAAAAATGAATTTGCTTGACTTACATTACCATTATCTGTTGCATACTGAGCGACAGTTAACAGAGCATTTGGATATAACCATCCCACTAATTCTTCCTTGTTATGAATGTTAATAGATGTCATAGCATCACTTATACAGCAACATGTAGCACATTTATTAAGATACAAGTCATCAGTAGTGTATGATTCAGGGCCACCCGTGTATTGTACATTATACTCAACATCCCAAACACCATCTTCAAAGGCAGGGAAATTAGCGCTATAAACAGTGGGAGTAAGATTAAAAGGAATAGCATCAGGAAAAGGCCATACAGTGCTTTCTAATAGAGAAAGTATGTTTACAGGCGTTCCGCTACCTAAAGTGGCTGTTGCAGCCGTTATAGTGCCACTAGACACTGTTAATTCATATACTAATGTAGTGCCTAGAATAGTAACAGTGATAACTACTAAGTCTACATTAGCAATCGCAAGGTTCGGGCTATTGTACCCACCCGTGTTGTCAGAACTATATAAGCCAGTCGAGTCGCTCAGATACAAGTTCTCACACTCATCATCAGTAAACAACTCTATTTTTAAATCTAATGCCATTGGTCAAATTTGATTATAAATATAAGGTTTTTAGTAATATAAAAAATATCGTAATTTTAACATATTCCGCCGCAACCTTTTACGGAAACAATATGTATAAATAACAAAAAAATGGAAGTAAAAGAAATATTAGCCAACCAATTATTGATTGGCGACATCTTTATAAATTCATTAAAAGAGGGTTCGGTCGTTTACAAAGTGGAAAATATAGAAGAAACCGAGTACGGGATGTTAATAAACCAAAACAAAAAGTATATTGAAACCAACGCTTTAATTAGCGGGTTTTTCCTGAAAAAAGAAGCGTTAGTTTACATATTTGTCCAAAAGTAAAATAAAATTAAAATGAGTAGAAGTGAAATTATTAATTCAATATCAAGCAGAATCAAAAAAGAATACTGTAAACATAAAAATATCGAGGGATGGGAAAAAATAGCCGCTGTAAAGATATTTGAAAACCACAAATCCGACCTTGAATCTTTTAACTTCAAAAATATTGAAATAGTTGAAGCTATCTATAAACATATTGGAGGTTTAATTTCCGCCGCATTAGGAGTCTTTTTTTGGACGTTTGATAAATCAAATATTTATAACTGGATAGCCCTATATATATTGGGGTATTTTATACTTGGAGTTACATTTGATTTGTCGAAAATAATACTATTTAAGTGGCTTAAAAATGTAAAACGTGTCAAGTAACGAAATGGAAGTTTGGAAAAAAGAATTTATTGAACATTTAAAAGAAGGTGATTTTTTTAAGGTATATGCTAACGATAGCGGATACACTGTTAAAGCTATTTCCACTTTTGAAGATAGCGTTTTAGTAGAAACTGAAACAAAAGATTTTTTAGGCAAAAAAACAGACGTTGTATTTGTTGTAACCAATGAAGAAATTCCTCCCATTAGAATAGTGGATAGGGTAATTGGATTTAACGATTCGGATTCAGTTGTTGAAAAAGTACTACAATATAGCATATCTAAAAACGGCATTATAGAATGGGTTGACGCACCAAATTGTAAAGATGAAGATTGAAAAGATATGGGTAATGTAATGCAGGTTAGTTGGGCAAGGTGGTGTAAAAAATATGGTAGGCCAAAAAAGTTAAGTAAAAAATTAACATTAAAGGACAAAAAATCTGAATGGGCAGCTTATTCTATTTTACTAGGAACTAAAGAAATAAGTTTCGAGTCACATATAAGAACATTGGCCGAGATGGGGCATTTTTATTATGCTTTTAAAAATGAATCCTTTTACAATAGTTATTTTAATAAAAAACAACTAAATTCGCAATAGATACATAAACTTAAAAAAGATTTAACAAAAGAAAAACTAAAGACATCTCGCCAACCATCGAAAGTGTAAGAGTTGGAGGAGTTGCGAACCCGCTTAGAAATTTGCGGGTTCAGCTTTTTATGGATATATTTGTATTGCAATAAGCTCTTTTGGACTTCTATTTAATGCGCGGCCCTAGATAAATTCTAGGGCTTTTTTATTATTCCTCTTCAGTAACGCTATCAACAATATCCATTACATTACCCGCAGGGGTGGCGGATAAAATATCACCCTGTATCTTTAAATCTCCCTTATCACCGTATTTACTATCACCTTTATACTCTTCTAAGTAAATTAGATGTTCAAAAGCATTAATAAACTTCTCAATAGTGCCTGTAATTGCCACAGGATGCGTTAAAGTGTATTTAAGGTTCTGAGGGTCGAATATGAATAAAACATCGTGTAATGCCTTTTGTGCAAATTCTGAGGCTGCTGATTTTTCCTTGTCGTCATCATCTTGATAAGCTAATGACATTAAGAAGCCAATAGTCAATGCGCCTCGCAAGTTCTGAGCAAATGCCTTGTTGTCCTTGTAGGTTTTAATAAAGCCTTTGTCTTTTAAATCGGCGCGCAGTTCTTTTAGTCCGTCTTTTAGGAAATTACGGTAAGCAATCTTATAACTACCCTCATCGCCAAAGCGAGCATGCACCCACGCGGGAATCCAAACCTTAAATTGCATGGCAATCTTACCTAGTTCGTTATTCATAACGTTCATTCTATCTTTAGCCGAATACTTACCTTGAACGTCAGATACCTTGTCAATTAATGACAATATTTTATCCTCTAACTTCTTTTTATCAACACCATCTTTAATTACTAACTCTTCTACGCCGTATTGGTTCTTTTTAAATTCAAAGCTGTTATATTCTTCCTCAGTCATTAGTCCTAATAATCCTGAACCTTGAATCTGCCATTCACCCCATTTTTGTCCTAAATAACCAAGCGCAGACAATTTATTTTTAACCCCCATAAACGGATTAGAGTCAATATCATTTGACACCGCAACATACTTGTTCAGAATAGCCGCCGAATACTTAAGATTTCCGAATAAGCGCTTATTCCCTTTCGCCCATGTAGTCCCATTTTCTTGTCGCCAATTATTGTAATTTCCAATAGCTACGTTCATAACATTTGCAGGAACATTAAACCACATAGCAATACCACTTGTGGCAAATCTTAATGTCTTAATTGCAGTATCTAATGCAGCCTCATTCTCATCGGGTTTTCTTAATACGTGTTGTTTAACCCACATATCCATCCACTGAGATAGATTTTGTTTTTTCTCAGATATGATTTCACCATCTACATAAGCGCCATTCTTAGTTAGTAAGTTAATAGAGTTAATGATAGGAACTAATGGACTGATATGCTTAATGTGCGCTGAGTCATCTATGTATTGGCTAACTGCATTATAAAAGTCCTTAGAATACGCTCTGCCTTGTATTCTTTCGCCGCCGAACCTGCTTAATAAATTGCCCTTCTCGTCTAATATAATTCTATCTGTACGACCCTTTTTAGTCTTACCCGTTTCAATATCTTTTCTTAATTGGTTCTTAGCTTCTCTGCCATATTTAACCATTAGCAGCGCCGCCTTAGCCTTTTCTTTTACACCATTCTCTCCATACTTATTCAAGATAGTTTGAACATCGGCAAATCTTGCTCTTTGTTCTTTGCCCGTATTAGGATTAGTAAATGTAATCTCAGTGGCTAATAAGTCATTGTTATTGCCAAAGAAGCTGCCAACAGCCGCTACAAAGCCATCCGATTGAAAAGCCTCTGAGAAGCCCTTATCTAGCTTTATAACGTCCATATCAACGCTATTAATATCTTCGTTAATATCAATCTCTTGTTGCTTAGCAAGTAAGTTCCTTACGTATTCCAAGTATTTAATTTGAGCATCCGACAATCCCTTAGCCTTAGCTTCGGCAACAGTCAATAACTTGCCCTTACCATTGTCTAGGTATTCAAATGCCTTATACGCCCGATTAGAGAGTAATGATTTACCTTTCTCTACTATTCCTAATCTTTTATTCTTTTCGTCTACAACAGCCTCAGCAAGTTTATCGTGGGTGTTCTTTTCAGCACGAGCTTCCTTCATTTTATTAAAGAAAGCAGTATTCCACATCTTGCTTAATTCCTTCATCTCAGGGAATTTCTCGTCAAACCAAGACAACACTTTAAACCACTTATCATACCAACTAATATCCTTGTGTGCTAATACACCTTCATCCACTTGCTTTTGTGAATTTTGTAATCCACGTTCTTTAAGATTAAGTGCTATTCTACGCTCTAGGTCTGATTGGTATTTAGTTTTGTTTCTGATTTCGGCGGATGAAATGACATTATAAATCTTAATTAGCTTCTCATAAGGAATTTCAGCTAAATCATGTTCTTTAACATAATCCATTAGTTCCTTAGCCTGCATTTCTTCAGGGGTTAATGGCTTCTTAGGCTTCTGTTCTTGTACCGCCTCAGTAGTACCTTGTAAGTCTTTAGTGCCAATACCCGAAATAATCTGTTTAGCGAGGCTTTTAGCCACGTTCTTATTAATGCCTAGTAAACTCTTCAGCTTATCAAAGATGTAGTCTAGGATTGCCTTAAATTTACTTTTAGCCACTTGGTTATCGAATACATCAGCACCCTCTCTACCTATTGCCTCAGCTAACACTTCCTTACCTAACATTTCTTCGTTAAGTTCAGGGTAGCGCTCTTGTGTTTCTTTCCATAGTGGACTATCTTTTAATTGAGAGATAGCCTTTTGTATCACTCTATTCTTATAGCCAATAGCATCAATTAAGATATGCCCCGCTTCATGGATAGGTGTATCTAATCCCGCATAATCAGGATTCACTTTTAATGTATTACCTTGTACTTGCCCCGCAGCTTCAATAGTGTTATCTATCACTACATTCACTTTAGGCATTACTTTCTTAATCCTTTCAAGTACTTTATTGAAATTTGTTCTATTATTAAAGTTACTTAAAAATTTACTAGCCATTAATATATCTTGACTAGAACCAATTACATGAACTTGCTCAGGCTCTCTTACAATATATTCTTCTGATTTTTTATCATAAGAATCGCCAGACTCGTTTATAACCCCATCATGTTTAAGGTCAAGATTTTTAAGGGTTTTCGATAAATTGTTAAATTCTTCAGAATTGTGTATTAAAGGGTTTTGCAAATCAACTAGCACAGAATACATGACAGAATTTTTGCCAATCATAAATTCTTTAGCGTATTCTTTATTCGTAAAATATATAAAACCAGTGTTGTTAAATGCTTTTTCTTTATCAAACACCTCTCCGATTAATGGAGAACTACTGCCATGATAAACTATATCTTTAACTTTACTATTTGGGAATATCGAATTAAGATATTTATTGTATAATGACTTATTGTTCCCAAATAATTTTTTTAATTTAGGGTGTGAACTAAAAACAAAATCAATTGAACTTAATTTATCATTAGGGGTATCCTTATTAAAATCTCCTTTGCGGGCGGATTCCTTTTGAAATTGCCCCGTTTCTGCAAATACACGATTTCTTTCCTGTTCAGCTTCAATATCAGCTTGGTATTGAGCATCTAGGTCGGCATCCATTGCCGCCATGCCCTCATCCTGAGCAAGAAATTCTTGCCTTCTAGCTTCTTCATCCGCCAATTTCTTAGCAAATGATTCAGTTAATGTTCTACCTGCAACCCTTTCAAACTTCTGAGATAGTTTATATCTCTTAGAGGTTTTCATATTCTCAGCATAACCACCATGACCATTAGGAAACTTCATAATAAAGTCTGCTACATCTTGCATGGTTATATCTTTCCCATATTGACGCATTTCAAGCCCATCAGGGTTATATCCATCTTTAGAAAAATATCTGTCATAAGCAGGAATATCTTTTCTATTTAAGTGATTCTTGTCAGCTATTTTCTTAAATGATTCAGTAGAGATAGTATTACCGTCTTTAAAGAAATTATAAATAGCGGCATCAGCGTCCAAGTCGCCAAATTGATTCATACCCTCCACACCTTCATTCTTAGGGGACATTAACCATGCGCCAGCAATCTGAGCAGGATTTTCAGAGTCCTGCAATACAGCGTTAATGTAATCTTGCTCACTCATCCCTTCAACGTATTCAGCCTTTTGCCCCTCAAAGAACTTCTCAGGGATAACAACTTCTTTACGTCTTTTATCAATTTCCTTTTCGGCGGCAGCCTTATCTTCTTCAGTTAAGTTGCGAAACGCTTGTTCGATAGCTTCTGAATTTTCTCTGTAAAAATCTTGCTCTTCGGGAGTGCCAGTCATCTTACCATCAATATAGTCTTGAACAAACTCTTCAACAGTACGGTATTTATAATTAGGCACTTTAGCCTTCTCAACAGCATTATGCTCATACCCCTTTAAACTACCATCGTAAAGGTTAGATTCTGTAATGTGACGCAAGTGTGATTGTTCTTCCCTTGTATCGTATTTACTTTTACCAACATTACTTTCCTTAGCAAAGCCGATAAAAGCACCCGTTTGAGCATTGTACACAGGCAGCACCGCCTTAGTTACTGTATTACCTTCTTTGTTCTTGCCTTCAAATTCAACACGTTTAACAATAGCTTTTTCTTGGAAGTAGTGCTGAGGCTCACCTTGGTTATCAGG
>NZ_CALFIG010000202.1 GCF_937876455.1 uncultured Flavobacterium sp. | reverse complement strand
AAAAACAAATTGAGCCAAATGTGCAGATCCCAGTTGTAACTACTAAACCAGAGACTGTTACTAATGTAGCAGTACAAACAAGTGTATATGAGGATTGCGAAATATTAATTACTACACATTTAGTAGCTCCTAAAGAGACAAAATTTGGAATTTCTAAGAAGTATGGACTAACGGTAAAAGAATTGGACGCACTTAATCCTACTATACTAAATTTAATTCCTGGAGAAGTATTAATAATTAAAAAGAAACAATTATCTGAGATAGTAGCTCCAAATCCAATTAATTCAGAAAATTTAACAATTAGTACGCCTGTAAATTATATACCTGTTCCACCAATGGACGCAGCAGCTGAAGAAAAGGCAAATTATTTAATTGCAAAAGCTTCAGAATATATTGGAATTAGATACAGAAGCGGCGGTACAGATCCAAAAGGTTTTGACTGTTCGGGGTTTATGTTTTTTATGTTTAATCATATTGAAATGAAGCTGCCTCATTCTTCTCAAGATCAAGCAACATTAGGTGTTCGAATAGATCCGTCTCAAGCACAAAAAGGAGATTTAATTTTCTTTAAAACGACAAGAAGAGGGATAGGTCACGTAGGAATGATTACTGAAATCAATGGTGATGAAATCAAATTCATACATTCCTCTACAAATAGCGGTATTGTCATTTCTTCAACAAAAGAAGGCTATTATGCGAAACGTTTTGTACAAATAAATAGAGTGCTTTAGGCTTTGTTTTCCCTTCTATTTTTAAAATTCTTATAATCTAAAAAATTACTATATTTAGCCATAAATAAAGTAAGTATGGAAAACCAACAGGAGTTTAAGAAAGAACTTAATTTGCTAAATGCAACTAGCATTGTTGCTGGGTCAATGATAGGTTCGGGAATTTTTATTGTAACTGCAGCTATGTCAAGAGATTTAGGATCTTCGGGCTGGTTATTGTTTACGTGGTTACTGACAGGATTACTAACAATGTCTGCTGCTTTAAGTTATGGAGAATTAGCGGGTATGATGCCTAATGCAGGTGGACAATACGTGTACATTCAACGTGCCTATGGGAAATTAGTTTCTTTTCTTTATGGTTGGACCGTATTTACGGTAATTCAAACTGGTGTTATTGCAGCTGTTGCCGTTGCTTTTGCTAATTATACATCCGTATTTATTCCACAATTGGAAACAAAGTTAGTTACTATTAGTGATGCTTTTAGTATTTCATATAAGCAAGTCATGGCAATTGTTAGTATTATATTACTCACATATATCAATACAAACGGGGTTCAAAGTGGAAAAAAAGTTCAATTATTATTTACAATTGCCAAACTTTTTGCCTTATTTGCTTTAATTGTTTTAGGATTATACGTTGGACTTCAAACAGATATTTTTTCGCAAAATTTTGCACATCCTTGGGACGCTTTTAAAACAGTAGTCAATGAGCAGGGTACTACAACAATCACAGAATTATCAGGGTTAGCATTAGTAGGCGCAATTGGTGCTACAATAATAAATTCTTTGTTCTCAAGTGATGCATGGAATAATGTTACATTTATTGCTGCGGAAATTAAAGACCCTAAACGAAATATACCAAGAAGTTTATTCTTAGGAACTTTAATAGTGACAGTTATTTATTTATTAGCTAATGTTGCTTATTTAGCATTGTTGCCTATGCAAGGAACGCCTGAAGGAATAGGCGTGTTGGAAAAAGGAATTATGTTTGCAAGTGAAGACAGGGTAGGGGCTGCGGCGGCTAATGTTATTTTAGGTAATGTAGGTGTTTTTGTAATGGCAGGCCTTATTATGATTTCAACATTTGGATGTAATAGTGGATTAATACTAGCTGGTGGGCGATTGTTTTATGCGATGAGTAAAGATGGCTTGTTTTTTAAACAAGCTAGTGAATTAAATAAAAATAATGTGCCAGAAAGAGCATTATGGGTACAATGTATTTGGGCTGCGGTATTATGTTTGTCTGGGAAGTATGGTGATTTATTAACATACTCCACTTTTGCCTCTCTTTTGTTTTATATTTTAACCATTTATGGCATATTTATTTTAAGAAAGAAAGAGCCTCATACAGAACGACCATATAAGGCTTTTGGTTACCCAATTATTCCTGCTTTATATATTTTTATAACATCATTAATTTGTATTACGTTGCTCATTTATGACACTAAAAGTACGGGGTTAGGTTTATTAATTGTATTACTTGGAATCCCGGTTTATTATTGGTCACAATATAAAAAGTAAAAAAAAGACCGATTCAAATGAATCGGTCTTTTTATTTATCTATTTAACTATTAATAATAAGTAAATCTTCTCACTTTAGCAATATACTTTGCTAAACGAATTACTTGATGGCTATAGCCATATTCATTATCATACCAAATATATAGCACAATATTTTTCCCATCAGTAGAAACTAACGTAGCATTGCTGTCATAAATTGAAGGTTGTGCGGTACCAACGATATCTGATGAAACTAACTCATTATTCAATGAATATTTAATTTGTTCTACTAATTCGCCTTCTAAAGCATATTTTTTCATAATTGCGTCAACTTCTTCGCGCGATGTTGTTTTGCCTACTTCAAGGTTTAGAACAACTAAAGAACCATTTGGTACGGGTACACGAATAGCATTTGAAGTTAATTTGCCTGCTAAACTAGGTAACGCTTTGGCTACAGCACTTCCCGCTCCTGTCTCAGTAATTACCATGTTCAATGCCGCCGAACGACCTCTACGGTATTTTTTATGCATGTTGTCAACTAAATTTTGGTCATTTGTATAAGCATGTATCGTTTCGATATGTCCTTTTACAACACCAAGCGTGTCTTCAACAGCTTTTAAAACGGGCGTAATTGCATTGGTTGTGCATGACGCAGCAGAATAAATAAGAACTTCATCTGGGTTGTATTCTTCATGATTTACACCATATACAATATTTGGCACACCTTTTCCAGGAGCCGTTAATAAAACTTTTTCTACGCCTTTAGATGTTAAATGACGTTTTAGAGCTTCTTCGGTTGTAAATGCTCCTGTATTATCAATTACTAATGCGTCTTTAATACCATATTGTGTATAATCAATTTCTTCTGGTGTATTTGCGGTAATAATGTGAACAGTTGTTCCGTTTATAATTAATGCTTGATTTTCAACATCAGCTTGAACAGAACCTTCAAAATCTCCATGAACAGAATCGTAACGTAGTAATGAAGCGCGTTTTTCTAATAACACGGCATCATTTTTATCACGAGTAACAATGGCACGTAAACGCAATTGCTGACCTTTACCAATTTTACTCATCATTTCACGAGCTAGTAAACGACCAATTCGGCCAAAGCCATATAAAACTATATCTTTTGGTTTTATTTCAGATGTGTTTTTTGCATTTTTTAATTTGTCAATTACAAAAGCTCTAGCATCATTGTATTTATTGTCTTCCAAATGATATTCGTAAGTAAGTTTTCCAATATCAATTCGTGATGGTGGTAAATCCAGGTTTTCAATTGCTCTAGCAATTTCAACCGAATCAAAAATATTAATTGGTTTTTCAACAAAAGCAACTGCATATTCGTGTAAGTTAATGATATCGCTTACATTTCTATCAATTAATTGATTTCTAAATAATACTAATTCGATGGATTTGTCATACCATAAATCACTTATGATTCTAACAAATTCCACGCATGCTTTTCTTCTGTCTGCTTGAAAAGCGAGTTCTTTTTCGTAAATGGTGTTGTTGTTCATGAAAATGAGTGTTGTTTATTTGGTGCAAAAGTATAGATTTCAATCGTTTTCGTAAAGGATTTTTTTATTTTTTTTATAAAAAAAATATCCAATCGTAAAGACTGGATATTGACTTGTTTATATAGCATACAATTTTATAAAATGAATCGGTAAACCCGTCCGTTTTTTCCAATTATTTCATATTGGGTTTTCTGTTTTTCTTCTTTTTTTGCTAAATAAGCAGATACAGTTTCCATATTAGTAGCCAAAAGACCATCTACTCGTCTTACAATAGAACCTTTTAAATATTCGGCATATTCTTGAAAATCTTCATTCGTTACCTCTTTTATTTTTATCCCACTTGTAATATTAAACGTTTTTTTATCTTCTTCTGTTACATCTTCAAATTCAATACCGTTATATTCATATTGAATTAACTCTTTTTTAGTAAGCTTTACAGGGATAACTACTAATTTACCTTCTCGCAATAAAGACACTTTTATAATGTCATTAGGTCTTTTTGTATTTACAATAGCGCTTAATTCGGCATTGTTACTTACTTTTTTGTCATCAAGTTTGATAATGATGTCACCTTTTGTAATTCCTGCTTTCTGCGCTCCCGAATTTTTATTTATTTTATTAACAAAAATACCTTCAGTTTCTTTTATGCCTAATTTTTTTGAAGCCTCCGCATTTAATTCGCTTCCATCTATTCCTAAAACACCACGTTGAACATTGCCAAATTGTACTAAATCTTCAATTATTTTTTTAGTGATGTTTGAAGGAACGGCAAAAGAATATCCAGCATAACTTCCTGTTGGTGAAGAAATCATCGTGTTGATGCCAATTAATTCACCTCGAGCATTTACAAGTGCACCGCCACTATTACCAGGATTTACAGCTGCATCTGTTTGAATGAAGGATTGTATGCTTGCTTTGTCTAAATTTCTAGCTTTTGCAGACACGATTCCCGCCGTTACTGTTGAATTTAAATTATATGGATTTCCAACGGCTAATACCCATTCGCCCACTTTAATCTGATCTGAATTTCCAAAAACAATAAAAGGTAGTTTTTCATCGGCATCAATTTTTAATAATGCAATATCCATTTTAGAATCGGTACCAATTAATTTTGCTTTATAGGCTTTATTATTATTTAAAGTTACTTCAAGTTCTTTGGCATCTTTTATCACATGATTATTGGTAACTATATATCCGTCTTCAGAAATAATGACACCTGATCCTGTTCCTACTTGTTCATATTGTTGGGTATTGTTTCTACCATAAAAAAAGGATGACCATGGGTCTGTGTACGTAATAACAGAAACATTTTTTACGTGAACGACACTGTGTACAGCTTTTTCTGCTGCGACCGTAAAATCGATGCCTTCTGGTGCTAGTCCAACAGGTAGGGTATAATCTGGCGCACTCGTAACAATAGATTTGTTTGATTTTTCAATAAATAACTTGTATCCTCCTAAAGTGAAGGCGCCACTTAGTAATGAAACTAAAAAAAGACTTTTTACGTGTTGCATATTCATCATTTCTAATTATAGTTTGAGTTGTAAATTTAATTAGTTTTTTGTTTCATTTTAATGCTTTAACGCATGGTTAACACTCTTTAACATCATTTTAATACTTCTTGCTGTTCATAAACTTGAAATTGCTTATTTTTGTTTTTCAAATATAAAAAATGCAAGTTACTTTTTATAAATACCAAGGAACAGGAAATGATTTTATTATTATAGATAATCGTCAACTTGATTTTCCCAAAAATGATACCAAATTAATTGCACGTCTTTGCGACCGACGTTTTGGCATAGGTGCTGATGGTCTTATGCTGTTAGAACAACATGAATCGTATGATTTTACAATGGTTTATTATAATGCTGATGGGAGTACAAGTACTATGTGTGGTAATGGTGGCCGTTGTTTAGTGGCATTTGCTAAAAAATTAGGGCTAGTTACTTCTGAGGCACATTTTGAAGCTTCTGACGGCTATCATTATGCTAAAATAACGGGTGACACTATTGCGTTACAAATGATAGATGTTACTGAAATTAAGATAAATGATACCTATCAATTTGTATATACAGGTTCGCCACATCATGTAGAATTGGTAACAAATTTGAATGATTATGATGTAAAAATGTGCGGTGCAAAAATTAGATACTCAGATTTATATGGCGCTTCTGGTAGTAATGTTAATTTTGTAGAACAAGAAAATGAAAATACATTCAAAGTGCGAACATATGAGCGGGGTGTAGAAGACGAAACCTTATCTTGTGGAACAGGTGTTACTGCCGTGGCAATTGCTATGCATCAATTGCGTAAAACTTTATCAACTACTGTTGATCTATTAGTGCCTGGTGGAAAATTACAAGTGCGTTTTTCAAAGGAAGGACTATACTATAAAGATATTTTTTTAATTGGCCCAGCTGAATTCGTTTTTGAAGGAAATATAAAACTATAGAATTATTTATTTTTCACTTCATCTTTTTCAATAATTCCATCTTTAACGCGAATGATTCGGTGTGCATGAGCTGCAATGTCTTCTTCGTGAGTTACAAGAATTACCGTATTTCCATTCGCATGAATTTCATTGAAAAGATTCATAATTTCAACCGATGTTTTACTGTCTAAATTACCCGTAGGTTCATCGGCCAGAATGATAGAAGGTTTATTTACCAATGCTCTCGCAACGGCTACACGTTGACGTTGTCCTCCTGATAATTGATTAGGTTTGTGGTCCATTCTATCGGCTAAACCTACTTGTGTTAAAACTTCAGTAGCTCTTTTATTCCTATCTTCTTTAGAATACCCTGCGTATACCATAGGAAGCGCTACATTGTCTAAAGCAGTTGTTCTTGGCATTAAATTAAAAGTTTGAAAAACAAAGCCTATTTCTTTATTTCTAATTTCGGCTAATTCATCGTCGTGCATTTCACTAACAACCTTGCCATTTAAAATATAAGATCCAGCTGTTGGCGTGTCTAAACAACCTAAGATATTCATTAAGGTAGATTTTCCAGATCCCGAAGGCCCCATTAGTGCAACATATTCACCTTTGTTTATGACTAAATCAATGCCTTTTAATACATAAACTGTTTCACTACCTAAGGGGAAATTTCGAGTAATTCCTTTAATTTCAATGATTGGTTGAGCCATAACTTTACTATTCTAGTATTAAATAAGTACATTAATATACTAAATTGTTACACTCAAATGCGTATTTTTTTTGTAAAAAGTGAAAATAATGAAGGTTTTGATTTCAAAATGAAGTGTTCTTTTTTCTGCTCTTTACGAATAAATAGCAGTCCTAAATTAAAAGTCTCTATACTAACGGTAATGCGAGGGTCTTTGTGTAATTTTTTCCAAACTGCTTTGTTTTTTTCTGTTTGGTGAATCTTTTCTATGAAAATACATGTTTCATTTGTGCAAAGGGGTATTATTTTTTCAATTGAAAAATTTATTAAAGAATTACCCGATACAATTAGACTATCTACTGTTGTATTGACTTCTTGTTGTGCATCAAAACGCACACAATTCTTTAAATTTAAATAGTGTATTGTTTTTAAAATGAGTTTGTTAGTTGAAGGATAATTTAAATTTTCAAATGGAAAGTTGGAAACATAAAAACATTTGGTTACTAAATCAAACACAAAAGGCGAATGCACTCCATGTTCGTTTTTGGAATGTAAGATGAATTTTATATATGATTTGATTATAGTCACAGTTTTCAGTCACAGTTTTCAGTCACAGTTTTTTCTGAACACTGCGACTGAATACTAATTATTATTCCATTTTAGAACTCAATTCAAACCAACGTTCCTCTTTTTCTTCTAAAGATTGAATGATTTTTTGTAATTCGTTTGCTTTGGCTTCAATCTTATCATCAGAAACTTTTCCTTCAGAAAATTCTTGTTCAATTTGTTTTTTTTGATATTCTAAATCTTTGATTTCTTTTTCGATTTTTTGAAATTCTTTTTGCTCGTTAAAAGTTAAACCCGCTTTTGTTTGTTTTTCTTTCCAATTAGATTTTTCGCTACTAACTGCTTGTAAAGCTTTCGGTTCAGTAGAATCTTCATACGCTCTAAAATCAGAATAGTTTCCGGGGAAATCTTCAACTTCACCTTCGCCTCTAAATACAAATAAGTGATCCACAATTTTATCCATAAAATAGCGATCGTGACTTACCACAACTAAACATCCGGGATAATCTAATAAAAAACTTTCCAATACATTCAAAGTCACAATGTCTAAATCATTTGTAGGTTCATCCAAAATTAAGAAATTTGGATTTTGTATTAAAACGGTACATAAATACAAACGTTTCAATTCCCCACCACTTAATTTTTCAACAAAATCGTATTGCTTTTTGGCATCAAATAGAAAGCGCTCTAACAATTGCGAAGCCGATATAATTTTTCCTTTTGTCAACGGAATATATTCGCCATATTCTTTGATAATATCGATTACTTTTTGTCCCGGTTTCGGATTGATGCCACTTTGTGTATAATAGCCAATTTTAATAGTATCGCCAATAATTACTTTACCAGAATCAGGTTGTAAGGTTTGCGTTAAAATGTTTAAAAAAGTAGATTTTCCCGTACCATTTTTTCCAATAATTCCAATGCGTTCGCCTCGTTGAAAGGAATAAGAAAAATCTTTTAAAATGGTTTTTGCTGAAGTTTCTGGATGGAAGCTTTTGCTCAATTTTACCATTTCAATCACTTTACTTCCCATTCGCTCCATATTGATTTCGAGTTCCACTACATTTTCTTTTCTACGGCTTTCGGCAACGGCTTTAATTTTATAAAAATCATCTTGGCGTGATTTTGATTTGGTTGTTCTAGCTTTTGGTTGACGTCGCATCCATGCCAATTCTTTTACAAATAAATTTTGCGCTTTGTCGATACTCGCATTTTCAGAAGCAATTCGCTCCTCTTTCTTTTGTAAATAATAGGAATAATTTCCTTTGTATTGGTATATTTTTCCATTGTCTAACTCTATGATTTCGTTACAAACGCGTTCAAAAAAGAAACGGTCGTGCGTCACCATAAACAAAGTAATATTTTCTTTGGCAAAATAATCTTCTAACCATTCAATCATCTCTAAATCTAAGTGATTTGTTGGCTCGTCTAGTATTAGTACATCTGGGTTGGTGCACAAGAATAGAGCTAGTTGTAAACGAGCCTTCTGTCCGCCAGAAAGAGTCCAGATCTTAGACTTTATAGTCTGTTTACTAAAATAAAACTTTTTTAGACTATCGAAACTAGCATCTACTTTGTAAACAAAAAAACCAAATCTCAGGTCCGTCATTAAAACGGGTATATTGGTCGTTACAACACCCCCCTTAAGGAAAGAACATTGCATGTCGCGGGCGAAAACTTCGCATGTGCTGAGTATTTTTTCGGCGTACCGAAGTCCGCGGTATTTATTAACTATTACCAAATCATCACAAACAGCCACTCGATCTTGTGGAGCACTTTCATCTGAGTAAG
>NZ_CALFIG010000201.1 GCF_937876455.1 uncultured Flavobacterium sp. | reverse complement strand
CATTATGGTACTAATAATGGCTATACGGCTACAAGTACTAACGGGCAGACTGAAAAAATCATAATGAATTATGTAAAGGCTAATGTGAATACAGCAGACCTTTATGGTGGAACAAGTGATGCCGCTAAAGCTAACACTGTTTATATTTCAACAGGACACTTTCAGCCTATTAACGGCACTGTATTATCTGAAACATTTGATGGTAATAATTATGTGTTTGATGATGTAGAGGTGTTTGGCGGAGATTGTTACACTTGTTTAGTGGACGTTGGTTATGGTGTATGGAATGATGACTTAGGCTCTTCATTCTCTTATGCTTGGACTTTCCCTTGTGAGTGTAGTGCTAACTATGGATTACGTAGAGGTCGTAAAACTTCTAACGTAGAGATGTATTATACAGGCACTTTCTCAACACAAAGCATTGTTTATTTAGACCCTTCGGCAGATGTTAGGCTAGAAGATTATAGTTATAACCCTGGTTATTCGGCCGAAGGTGGGGCTATTGTTTATCCTGCTTTACCTGTTGACTTTATAAACGCAGGGCAGTTTCCTTCACGGATACACTTTGCGGGACAAAAGGTATTAGGTGAAACAATAGACTCATTCAGAACATTCGGTATACAAGACTTTAAAGATATTTCTGCTCAGAGCGGTAGGATTAATAATCTTAAAGTGGTTGATGATACTGTATTAGTGTTTCAGGATTGGGCGATTAACACTGTGCCTGTATTAGAAAGACAGGTAGTGAGTTCAACTAGCGGTGCTGCTACAATTATCGGTACAGGCGGAGTAGTAGATAGATGGGATGTAGTTAGTTCTTATTTTGGCAATCAACACCAATGGAGTGTTATTGAAGCTGAGTATGGACTAGCTTGGTTTGATATGCACAGAAAGGCATTTGTAACCATTTCTAAGGGACAAGGCGTGTTAGAGGTAAGTCAAGCGCTAGGTATGCAAGGCTTCTTTAATGAGGCGTTTTTAGAGGCTTTAGGGGCGGGCATAGCACTTAATGCTACCGACCTATTAAATAGCCCTACATTTGACGATACAAGCGATAGACCGCTAATGGGTATAGGCATAACAGGTGTATATGACCCTAAGCTAAAAATGACTTATATGTGCTTTAAATTCAAGGCACGTCAAGATGTGAGTGGTACAACTAAGTATCAAAGCAAGGATTTTACTATTGGTTATTTGAATACTAATACCGCCAATATGTTTATCGGCTTCTTTGATTGGACGTTCTGTATTGCTCATAATCATAATCAGTTGGTATTTTCTACAAATAATCCTAAGAATACTACTCAGTTATTAGGGGCAAGCATTGCTAATGCCTCATTCGTGGCGGGGGAAACATTACAGGCCCAAGATTCACTAGGTAATACAACAAACGAAGAGTATATCTGTATTGCCCCTGTAACCCTCGACACTGCGGCTAAATACCCATTAGGGGTATCTAGTGCTACGTATTGGTTCAAAGTGAATGCTACCAATGAATTGTATGTAAGTAATAATCCGCTTATTGACAATTCTAATCCTGCGGGCGACTACGTTTATAACAAGTTCTTTGGTAAGGTGGTGAATAACCAAGTTGACTTTATAGTTAACCCTAATGCGGGCGAGTCTATCTTTGTTCAAGCAATGGAACAGCACGGTAATGATGTAAATGTTACCGATGTTTACATAGACGCTGAGGGCGCTACTGCGCAGGACACTACTATTCCTGCTTCAAGTAATTACTATCGTTACGTGTATGACAAATGGAAAAGTAATATGCCATTGACTAGCTTAGGTGCTAGAATTATCAACAGGTATTTGCGTATAAAATTGTACAAGAAAAATTGGGATAATAGTCCTATCTTAGTATCGAGGTCTGTAAAGACTTTAAGATTGGTAAAATCTATCTTTAACATTAAGAAATAATGAGTAATCAAGGACAAATAAACCCTGCAACCGTCAGACTCACTGATTTTATAGAGGCCATTAGGGGTAGTGCTATTTTCAGAATAAGAATTAGTGACTTAAAGGCGTTAGTTACAGAGGGCAAGCAAGATACTTTAGTGAGTGGTGAAAACATTAAAACAATAAATGGCGACTCAATACTTGGTAGCGGAAATTTGAATATTTCAGGCGGTGGAGGCTCAGGTAATGGATATTTTCCACAAGGATGGGGTTAATTAGTATAAACAAACAAAAACAATAAAATATGTCAAAATCAAATGCCACAGAAGATGATACGCTTAATGCGTTATTAAGGGCGGTTGACCCGTCATGGCGTTCTAACGCTTCACGTTACATTGCACTTTATACGGCCGACCCAGGCGAAGCTGGAACAGCCACTACAAACGAGGCGACCTATGGTTCTTATGCGAGGGTAACCGTAACCGCTGCAACTGGATTTAGTGCTGCATCAGGGGGGTCAAGCGACAATACTGGTTTAATTCAATTTCCTGAATGCACGTCAGGTAGTGAAACAATTACGTATGTAGCTATTGTTACAACCGTTTCGGGGGCTGGTCAAATTATTTATAGTGGCGCATTAACAGCAAGCCGTGCAATATCAACTGGTATTCAGCCGCAATTTGCAATTGGTGCTTTAGTTGTAACAGAAGATTAATATGTATAAATGTAAAAATTGTGACGCCCCTGTTTTGGTAGTTCCAAACGAAAAGCCTGTTAGAACTTGTAGTTGTAATAGTACTATTATAGCTGAATGTGAGGGTACTGCAACTGGAGTTGGCGGAGTTAGAACATGAGTGGATTTAAAAGCATAGGTGAAGTAGTTGACTCGGAGTTAAGTGGCAGGGTAAGAGATTATATTTGGCGTAAAACTCCATCACAGACTACGACCATAGGAATATGGTTTGATTTATCTATGAGTCCAGGAATGCCTACTCCTAAGTATTGGTTTGACGCTGCTCCGTTGATAGCTAAAGGAATTTATCAAAGTGCTGATGGAGGTTTTTATCATGGCCCAAACGTTACACCTTCTGAGAAGTTTTTGAGAAGTATAACAACTCAAGCTCAATCAACTAGCACAACTAATGCTACTCCAATGAATGCTATTTTACTAGATTATCTTTTGTATTATCCATCAATAGACGATGGCACTTTAGATGAACAAGTAATGGACAATACGGTTACACTACCAAGATACACAGATGGCAAAGGCATTCAAATGATGGCTGTAACAACAGGGGTGAGAACGGGGGGACAAACGTTTCAAGTTAAATACACCAATCAGGATGGTGTTACTGGACGCTTAAGTTCTATATGTACGCAAAACGCTGCTGCGTTCATAGGAAGTATCACAAACAGCGATAGGGCTATTCAGAACAGCGCTAATTGGATGATTCCATTAGCGGCAGGAGATACTGGGGTTAGGGCGGTAGAAAGCGTTACCATGATAAGCGGAACGGATGTTGGTTTGTTTTCAATTATTCTAGTTAAACCATTGGCTCAAACTTGTTTTAGAGAAGGTGGAATTTCAACTGCTGGAACTATTGCCACTCCTTACGAAAAGGATTTTTTGATACCTACAACAGATATTATAAGAATATATGATGATGCTTTTTTAAATTTTGTAGTTTTACCTCAAGCATCATTGGCAACAACAGTTTTAAGAGGTGATTTAAAAGTGATATGGACGTAATTAATAATTTAAAAAACAAATAATAATGGCTGGATTTAGCTCAAATGACCAAATTATACAAGCGTTAAGTTTAGGACAAGCATGGAACGCTCCCTTTGGTAAAAATATGCAACCAACTACGGTTTGCGTAGCGAATGAATGGCATTCTTTAGCTAGAGGCGCAGGTAATCCTCCTGCCGATGCTTTATTTGACACAGGAGCGAACCTAACATTTATACCAGTAGAAGATACAACTGCAAGTGCAGGTTGTTTGCAGCACGGTGGAAATGTTCAGGCTAGTGGATTTAATAAATATTTATTAAGCGGTCATGCCGTAACCGCCGCCGCAACTATGGCTCCTGGCACATTAGTAGTGTGGGATATTATAGGCTATTATCGTGTAACAACCGTAACCACAACTACTGCTCAGGCAACTACAAATACGATTTCTACACGCACAGCTACATTTACGGCCGACGCAGGAACGGATGTTATGACTTATACTTCAACAGCATCTTTACCTAGTAATTTATTAACAGGGACGAGAGTAAGATGTACAACAACTACTACTCTTCCTGCACCGTTAGCAACGGCTACTGATTATTATTTAATTAGAGTTGATAATAACACTTATAAATTAGCTACAACTTATGCCAATGCTATTGCGGGGACGGCTATTGACATTACAACTACGGGCACGGGAACACATACTCTTAACTGGTTATTACCACGTTATACTAATGGTGCTGGCGTACAAGCTATTATATTTAATCCTTCAGCTACCCCGTTAGGTGCAGCTACTCCTAACATGAGTTTAGGATACACCAATTCAGCTCAAACAACATCAAGAGCCACTCCGACAGTTTTACCAATAGGCAAAACAGCTTGTCCAAACTCACAAATAGTTTATACGGGGGCTACTGGTACTGGCAAATACAATTATATGATGCCATTACAAGCGGGGGATGCTGGTATTGCGGAAATTAATACTATTCAAAATTCTACGTCTTATGTATCGGGGACTTATACCGTTGCATTAATAAAAGAGTTAGGAAGGTTTCCAATATCAACGTTAGGTTTAGCATCGGAAAGAAATTTCTTATTTGAATATCCAAGTATGCCTCGTATTTACGATGGGGCTGCTTTATATTTTGGATGGGGAAGCGGAGCGGCAACTCCTGTTTCAAGTGCAATAAGCGGCCAATTAAATTTTGTTTGGGGTTAGTATGTTAATATGTAATTATTCATATATTAATCAAATTTGTGGCCACTATCATAGCGGTATAACTAATCCAGTTTGGATAGTAGCCCCGCATACGATGAGGGGCTACTATGGATTGGCTCAGGATAGTGATAATATTGAACAGATTAAAAGAGATAGTTTTCCAACAGGAACAAATGCACCTTATTCAATTATAATGGGTGATAAGGGGTCTTTATTAAGCTCCACCACCCTCGTTAATGGAAGTAGTGATTTAAATGCTGGTATGGCAATGGGTAGAGCTATCTCAGCTGATTTATTCGGTACTAGTGATTTATCAGGAGGTTTATCTTTGATAGTTCAATTAGCAACAGATTTAGCTGGCTCAGGAACATTAACCGCTTCAATGGTTGGGTCTTTGCAAATGGCGGCTAATTTAGCTGGTAGCGGGGATTTAACTGCGGCATTAGGTTTAATTGCAAATGTAGCAACTACATTAAGCGGTAGTGGCACTGTTGTTGGTGGATTGCGAGGCACGGCTTCATTAGAGGCAAGTATAACACCATTTACCGAACTAAGTCCTGAGAATTTAGCAGCTGCGGTAATGAACTCTTTAATAGAAGGTAATTATACTTTTAAACAATGTGTAGAAATATTAACTGCGGTTGCCGCTGGCAAAACTACAATAATTGATTTGGGTGGCGGGGATGCTACTGTTACATTTAGAAATGTTAGTGATACAGTTGATAAAGTACAAGCTGACATGAGTGGCAGTGAAAGAATTGATGTAACCATAACAGAATAAAATGACCATTACACAGATAATTAGCTTTGAATATTATTCTATGACTTATCCTACATTTTTTGGATATACTTACATAGAAAATGAAACCTTACCTTTCTAAGTTACGTTAAAGAGGGTATGAAGAATTTGATTAATTGCCATGTAAAAGGCTTACACTCTTTCCCTATATCCTTAGATAAAAATGGATTTTACAGGCGTATTTTTTACGCTGATTATAATCACGAATTACACATACCTTTCAGTATTGCTATACACCCGCATCATGTGGATATTAAGATAACTGTCCTAAAAGGTGAATTGACAAATATCATTTATGACAAAGCCGCAACAGAGGCTCCTGTTCTTTTTTCTAAATTTTTATGGAATAGTCATATTCTAAACGGCAATGGCGGCTTTGAATTTATAGGTACTGAATTTTTAAATCACAAATCATCTAAAACGTATAAGCGTGGCGATGTTATTTCAATGAAGGCTTGTGAACTTCATACGGTGTACGTTGAAAAAGGGGAGGTTTGCGTTTGGTTAATAGAAGAAACTGTGCCAACTTGCGAATATTTCCCTATAAATTATTCTTTACATGATTTACAAAATTGGACTTCTGACGGACTTTATATAGAAGTTGATGACTCAGTAAAGGAAGCCTTTTTATCCAATGTAGATTTATTACAGGATGGTAAGGAAATACTATTAAATCAAAATCTTACCAATCTGTAATGAAACAAAAGGCTAAGCAATGGTTATTCGCTATCTTATCTATCGCCTTATTGTCGGCTGCCTATATTTATTTCAATTAGACTTTCTTTTGTAGTATTTCACAACTAGATAACCTCTAATATTTTTAGTTGTTGTATTTAACTAAAAATCACTATATTTAAAGCGACTAAAACTTGCTTTAAATGAAAGTTCCTAAATCAAAAAAGAAACCTGCCGAAAAGGAATTAGCAGCGGGCGGTAGTGCAGGATTTAATGAGTTTAATTCTAAATTCAACCAAGTAAATCAAGCTAATGCTACTAAAAGCACTAATGTAAATACTCCACAAACACAAGCTGTTAATAAAACTATTGACCCTA
>NZ_CALFIG010000200.1 GCF_937876455.1 uncultured Flavobacterium sp. | reverse complement strand
GCTCTTCCGATCTGACCAAATCTATCTTCACTGATGAAATTCATCAAACTTGTAAGCACAGGTAAAGCAAAAGATTATTCACTCAAAAATTTCCCTTTCGAACCAGAAATAGATAAAGATGGTAGTATCACTGATATATTAAGTGCTAATCAATCTGTTTTAGTTCAAATTGTTAAGGAACCTATCTCAACTAAAGGACCAAGAATAAGTTCTGAGATTTCTTTAGCAGGTAGATATGTTGTTTTAGTCCCTTTTTCAGATCGCGTTTCAATTTCGCAAAAAATTAACGACCGAGAAGAAAAAGACCGATTAAAAAAATTAGTGCAAACTATTAAACCAAAGGGATTTGGGGTTATTGTAAGAACAGTAGCCGAAGGCAAAAAAGTAGCTGAAATTGAAAAAGATCTAGAAAACTTACTAGACCGCTGGTCTAGTATGTGCAAAAGGTTACAAACAGCTCATCATCCTTCAAAAGTACTTGGTGAACTCACAAAAGCATCTTCCATATTACGAGATGTTTTTAACGATACGTTTACCAGTGTTCAAGTAGATGATGAAGACTTGTTTTTACAAACGAAGGAGTATTTGCAAGAGATAGCTCCGGATAAAGTGTCTATCGTAAAACACTATCAGTCAAAAGAACTGCCTCTTTTTGAGAAATACCATATTGAAAGACAAATAAAAACGTCTTTTGGCAAAACAGTATCTATGAGTAAAGGTGCTTATTTGATTATTGAGCATACAGAAGCTTTACACGTTATTGATGTAAACTCTGGCAACCGATCAAACAAAGCATTAAGCCAAGAAGATACTGCTTTAGAAGTTAATTTAATTGCTGCTGCAGAAGTAGCAAGACAATTGCGACTAAGGGATATGGGAGGTATTATTGTTGTGGATTTCATTGATATGCAAAATCCAGACAACAGAAAAGTACTTTATGATTTCTTAAAAGAAGAAATGAGTGACGATAAGGCCAAGCATAAAATCTTGCCTCCTAGTAAATTTGGACTCATCCAAATCACTAGACAAAGAGTTAGACCAGAAGTTAATATTATTACAAGAGAAGACGATCCAAATGAAAACGGACAAGTTGAAGCTCCTATTTTAATTATTGACCGCATTGAAGCTAACCTTGAAAGTATTATTAAAGACCATAAAAAGGTTGTCTTGAACACGCACCCTTTTGTGGCAGCTTACCTTACAAAAGGTTTTCCATCAATACGTTCAAAATGGTTTTTTGAACATAAAAAATGGGTGAAAATTATACCTCGTGATGCTTACACGTATTTAGAATATCATTTCTTTGATAAAGAAGGAAATGAAATTGAATAAAACTAAAAACCGCTACTCAAACGAATAGCGGTTTTTTTATTTAATCCTCCAACCGAATACCTAGGTTTACTCCAACTCATACTCCAACCTTACCGTAATTCTAGCAGATTTATTTTTACTGTAAGTATCAAAATTGCCACCATATGAATCTTCTTCAGTAGAACCTTGACCTGTAATTTGAAAAACACCCATGCTTGCCGATTTTAATTTTCCTAAATCGCCATCTGCTGACGTTACAATTTTTTCAGCTCTTTCTTTAGCATCCTTAGATGCTTTTTGTATTAAGCTATGTTTTAAACTGGGTAAATCTGAATAGGTATATTGAATAGAATTAGAACTTAATTCAATCCCCGAGTTAATTAACTCAGAGGTTTTACTAGACACATCTTCTATACGTTTCATTAAATTCGGATTCTTTTTAGCCGAGAATGTGATCGTTTGTGACGCTTCATAGCCATCAAAAACTTGTTCGTATTTTGTACCATAATCACTATCCCCTGTCTCAATTCTTACTTCTCTAAATCGTTTGTTAAACTGTACTGCCCCAAAACTAAATTCTCCTTTTTTAAAACCTTTCCCTAAAAAAAAGCGTTCTACAATTTTTTGATCGGCTATCATTTTATTGTAAGCTTCTTTAATATCAAAACTTTTAGTCGTAAAACTCCCAGACCATAAAATTTCATCTGACACAAAATCTTTAGTTCCTAATCCAATTACGGAAATGGTATCTAAATTTTCATTCCTTTTTTTAAAGGCACTACCTAATATCATAGCTGTCAGAATGATAGATCCTCCTATGATTGCCGCTTTAATTAATTTGTTGTTCATTTTTGTTAAATTAAAATATTTGTATTTATAATACTACAAAAAATATGCCAAATTTACATTTATCGTTTATTTTGAAAAAATAATTGTATAAGTGCGGTGCATTCATCTTCTAACACCCCCGAAACTACTTGTGTTTTTGGATGTAATTGCGTACCTAAGGTTGTGTAGCCTCGCCTTTCGTCTTTTGCTCCATACACGATTTTAGTAATTTGTGACCAATATAACGCTCCTGCACACATTTGACAAGGTTCTAAAGTAACATAAAGTGTACAATCCTTCAAATATTTTCCTCCTAAAAAATTGGCTGCACTTGTTATAGCCTGCATTTCAGCATGTGCTGTTACATCATGCAATAATTCGGTTAAATTATGTGTTCGGGCAATGACCTGATTATTGACAACCACAACTGCACCAACAGGAACTTCGCCTTTAGCAAAAGCTTCTTGAGCTTCATTCAAAGCTTTTCTCATAAAATAATCGTCTGTAAAAATTGTTTCCAATACGTTTGCTTTTATTCTATCAAAAATAACAAACAATATTGTATTTTTGCCCTTGAAATGAATAATTTACTTTCCCATATTGAAAATCCTTATGATTTAAGGAAATTAGCCCCTAATGAGCTTCCTCAATTAGCAGAAGAATTACGTCAATATATTATTGACATCGTTTCACAAAAAGAAGGTCACTTAGGAGCAAGTTTAGGCGTGGTGGAACTAACCATTGCATTACACTATGTTTTTGATACACCAAATGATTGTCTTGTTTGGGATGTAGGTCACCAAGCGTATGGTCACAAAATACTCACCGAACGTAGAACACAATTTCCAACTTATAGGGAAAAAGGAGGTATTTCTGGATTTCCAAAACGAAGCGAAAGTAAATATGACACTTTTGGTGTTGGGCACTCCTCAACTTCCATTTCTGCAGCCTTAGGAATGGCATTGGCCGCTCAAATAAAAGGAGAGTTTGACAAAAATCATATTGCAATAATTGGCGATGCGTCAATTGCTAGTGGAATGGCTTTTGAAGCGTTAAATCATGCTGGTGTAACGAATGCGAATGTTTTAGTAATTTTAAATGACAACAGCATGGGAATAGATCCAAGTGTTGGCGCGTTTAAAGAATACCTAACAGCTATAAAATCAGGTAAAAATCCAATCGAAAATAATGTAATTAAGTCGCTTAATTTTGATTATACTGGTCCAATTGACGGTCATGATTTAGAGGCTCTAGTGACCGAATTAAAAAGACTAAAAGCTACAAAAGGACCAAAATTTTTACATATTACAACTACAAAAGGAAAAGGATTAGCGTATGCTGAAGAAGACCAACTAACCTATCATGCACCAGGTAAATTTGACAAATTAACGGGTAAACTGATACGTGATGAAAATGAAAATCCTGCACCTAAATTTCAAGATGTTTTTGGACATACATTAGTTGAATTAGCAACAACAAATGAAAAAATAGTAGGCATTACACCTGCTATGCCTTCAGGGAGCTCATTAAAATACATGATGGAAGCCTTTCCTGAAAGAGCTTTTGATGTAGGCATTGCCGAACAGCATGCCGTTACCTTAGCTGCTGGAATGGCTACACAAAATTTGGTCGTTTTTTGCAACATTTACTCTACATTCATGCAACGGGCATATGACCAAGTTATTCATGATGTAGCACTGCAAAATTTACCTGTGATATTTTGCTTAGACCGAGCAGGTTTCGTAGGCGAAGATGGTGCAACACACCACGGTCTTTTTGATATAGCCTATTTTAGTTGCATTCCGAATATGATTATTTATGCCCCTTTAGATGAAATTGATTTGCGTAATATTTTATACACAGCTTCGTTAGGATTACAACATCCTATTGCTATTCGATATCCGCGAGGGAAAGGAACAATAACAAACTGGAAACTTCCGTTTGAAAAAATTGAAGTGGGCAAAATTTTACCTTTGAAACAAGGAAAAAAGTATGCGGTGTTATCTACAGGAACCATTGGTAGTTCAGCACAAAAAGCACTATTAAATTGTAATTTTCCTGAAAATATTGCTCATTATCATGTGGGCTGGGTAAAACCAATTGATGAAGTACAATTACACGCTATTTTTTCTACCTTTTCTACTATAATTACCATTGAAGAAGGCGTTTTAACAGGAGGCATGGGTAGTATTATTAATACGTTTGCAAGTAAAAATAGTTACACAAATAAAATTATTAATTGTGGCGTTCCCGATGCGTTTATTGAACACGGCACTGTAAAACAATTAGTAAAAGAAGTAAATTTAGATACAGAAAGTTTTATACAACTATTTAATACCCTAAATCATGATTAAAAAAGTAAGTCTTATTCTCCTATTTTTCATTGCTATACAACAGTTGAAAGCACAAATTGTAAAAACTACATTACCTGACACTACAGCGGTATCACGATGGGAAAAAGTCAATAAAGTAGGGCTAGATTTCACACAGATTGCTTTTGTAAACTGGTCTGCTGGGGGAAATAATTCGATTTCTGGATTAGTAAAAGGCCATTTCATCAGAGGCTATAAATACAACAACATGAAATGGAATAGCGAATTGATTATGCGTTACGGTTTAAATAAGCAAGAAAACCAAGATGTAAGAAAAACAGATGATGTAATCCTTTTAAACTCTACAATTGGCTATAGAAAAGACAGTATTTCAAATTGGTTTTATGGTGGAAAATTTACCTTTCAAACTCAATTTGCAAACGGGTACAGCTATCCGAATGTAGAAAAAGCAATTTCTAGATTTTTTGCACCAGCTTATGTATTTGTAGGTATTGGGGCGGAATACGCTCGAAAAGATTTAGGCTTTACCATTTATTTATCTCCTTTAACACAAAAAACTACATTAGTATTAGATAAAAGATTATCAAACGAAGGGGCGTTTGGGGTTGAAAAAGCGATTTATGACACAGATGGAACGCTATTAAGAAGTGGTGGTAAATCTCGAACCGAACTAGGCGCTTTAATCACTGGTCAATTTAAACGTGAAATTGCTAAAAACATGGTATTAGATACCAGAGCAACTTTGTATTCCGACTATATAAATAAATTTGGAAATATTGATGTCGATTGGTTTTCAAATATTGAAATGACAGTAAATAAATATGTTAAGGCTAATGTGGGTTTACATATTATTTATGATGATGATATTAAATCTAAAAAAGAAGAAAATGGCACACAAGTAACACGTGGGCCAAAAATTCAATTGAAACAAATCATTGGTGTAGGGGTATTGTATACTTTTTAAAAACGAATAGATACCACATACCCTTCAAAGGTGCGTACATTAAATACTGTACCATCTTCAAAAAGCAAATATTGTCCTTTTATTCCAATTACTTTGCCAGTAAAATCGGGTGTTTTTTCTAAATTTAAACTCGTTACTTTGAGCGGATAACGCAACACAGGATATTCTAATTTATATTCTTGATTTTCGGGAAGAAAATAAGGCATAACTTCTGTAGGTAGCCAAGCTTGAAGCTTTTGTTTTTCAGCGAGTAAATCAGCATGAGACACTTCGTTTTTTAGCATTTTTTGCCAATTTGTTTTATCTACAAAATGATTTTTAAGTGCTACTTCTGCTACGCCTGCTAAATATCTATTTGGTGTTTCTAAAATAGGTAATGCTTCTACAGCACCTTGATCAATCCATCGTGTAGGCACTTGTGTTTTTCGAGTCACTCCCACTTTAACCTCAGAAGACAAGGCTAAATAAACCACATGCGGTTGCAGTTGCACGCGCTTTTCATAATCTAAATCTCGGTCTTCAATATCTAAATGAGCTTTGCTCAACTCAGGTTTCATGATCCAATCTGCAGCAGCAGGTATGGTAGAAAAACAATCATAACAAAAACCTTGTCTAAAAATTTTTTTTGCTTTCTTACAATGTAAACATTGATATCCTTTGTGCTGTATCTGGATAGTTCTATTTATAAGTTGGTTAACATTTAAAAAATTAGTGTCAAAAATTAAATAATATTGAATGGGCTGCCCCATTTCTGTTTGCATTTTTGTTAAAGTCCCTTCAAATGTCGTCATTAGCCTTGCAGTTGATTGATTTTTTATTATTTTTGGTAAAGATAAAAATTCAATTGTACTTATGCCATTACCAATAATAAATTCTATCGCTTCTTGGATTTTGAAGAAAAGAATTCATCAAATTGAATTGTTTGTCAAATACCCGCATGAAGTACAAGAAGAATTATTGTTTCAGTTACTAAAATCAGCTGAACAGACTGTTATTGGTAAAAAATATGACTTTACGAGCATAAAAAATTATGACACTTTTCAAGAGCGCGTGCCTATTTCCACTTATGAAGCTTTTGAGCCATTTATTGAACAAACGCGTCAAGGCGCACAAAATATTTTTTGGAATACCCCAATTAAATACTTTGCAAAATCGAGCGGAACCACCAATGCCAAAAGCAAATTTATTCCTGTAAGTGCGGAAGCTTTAGAAAACAACCACTATAAAGCCAGCAAAGATTTACTCGCCTTATACCTTAATAATAATGAAGATTCGCAATTGTTTGTGGGAAAAAGTTTGCGATTAGGTGGCAGCAAACAATTGTATGAAAACAACAATACCTTTTTTGGGGATCTTTCAGCGATTTTAATAGACAACATGCCTATTTGGGCCGAATTTAGTTCTACCCCAAGCAATAAAGTGTCTTTAATGAGCGATTGGGAGGTAAAATTACCCGCTATCATTGAAGAATGTTTGCAAGAAAATGTTACCAGCATAGCAGGTGTTCCTAGCTGGATGATGGTATTGTTAAACAAAGCACTAGAAACAACAGCTAAAGAAAACATACTTGATATTTGGCCAAACGTAGAAGTCTATTTTCACGGAGGTGTGAGTTTTGACCCATACCGAACGCCTTATCAAAAATTATTCCCGAAAGAAAGTTTCAAATATTATGAAATTTACAATGCTTCTGAAGGCTTTTTTGCGCTGCAAGATTTAAATAATTCGGACGAATTGCTATTGATGCTTGATTATGGAATATATTATGAATTTATTCCAATGGATAGCTTTGGGCAGGAAAATCCACGTATTATTTCCTTGAAAGACGTAGAGCTTCATAAAAATTATGCGTTAGTGATTACCACTAATTCAGGATTGTGGCGATACATTATAGGCGATACCATACGTTTTACCTCCTTATCTCCTTATCGTATTAAAGTTACAGGAAGAACGAAACATCATATTAATGTTTTTGGCGAGGAATTGATGGTTGAAAATACAGATAGAGCTTTAGCCAAAACGTGTCAAGAATTAGCATGTGAAGTGATGGATTATACTGTTGCACCTATATTTATGGATAATAAACAAAAAGGTGCACATGAATGGATTATAGAATTTAAAACGGCTCCGCATGATGTGGCTGCTTTTGGTCAATTGCTAGACGCTAACCTACAACAGTTAAACTCAGACTATGAAGCTAAGCGATTTAACAACATGACATTAAACCCGCTTGTTTTAAACGTAGCGCGTGAAAACCTATTCTATGATTGGCTAAAAGCAAATGATAAATTAGGTGGCCAACATAAAGTCCCTCGATTATCTAACGACCGTACGCACTTAGAAGAACTATTGAAATTGCAGTAAGTTTATTTTAATAAAAAACCCTATTAACATTTTATAGTAATAGGGGTTTTCATATTTTTATTTTATAATAATTTCTTTTATTACGATGCTATTTCCAATCGTTTTAATAAGTTTTTAGTTAAGGTATGTGCAGCAAATTCTTTTGTAACAACCAACTCATTTTCGCTAGAGCTTGGTAATTCAAACATAGCATCTGTTAAAATGGCTTCACACAACGATCGTAGTCCTCTTGCTCCTAATTTATATTCCAAGGCTTTTTCTACAATAAAATCTAAAGCAGCATCATCTATGGTAAAAGCAACTTCATCCATATCAAATAGCTTTTGATATTGTTTAATTAAAGCATTTTTAGGCTCTGTTAATATTGCTCTTAATGCATTAGCATCTAACGGATCCATGTGCGATAAAACAGGTAAACGACCTATAATTTCAGGTATTAAGCCAAACTCTTTAACATCTTTTGGGATAATATATTGCAACAAGTTTTCTTTATCTATTTGGTCTGCTGCTATAGTAGAGCTAAATCCGATAGCTTGTTGGTTTAAGCGTTTAGAGATAATACGTTCAATACCATCAAAGGCACCACCGGCAATAAATAAAATATTTTGTGTATTTACTTCAACAAATTTTTGATCGGGGTGTTTTCTTCCTCCTTTTGGTGGTACATTAACAACTGAACCTTCTAATAATTTCAACAAGGCTTGCTGTACGCCTTCTCCCGAAACATCACGCGTTATTGAAGGGTTATCGCTTTTACGGGCAATTTTATCAATTTCATCAATAAAAACAATTCCTCTTTCGGCTTTTGCCACATCATAATCAGCTGCTTGTAACAACCGTGTTAAAATACTTTCTACATCTTCTCCCACATAACCAGCTTCTGTTAAAATAGTAGCATCTACTATTGCTAAAGGCACATTTAACATTTTTGCAATTGTTTTAGCTACTAATGTTTTTCCTGTTCCCGTTTGCCCTACAACTAAAATGTTACTCTTTTCAATTTCAACCTCATCATTCTGAATAGGTTGCATTAAACGTTTGTAATGATTGTAAACGGCAACACTCAGCACTTTCTTGGTTTGGTCTTGGCCAATTACATATTCATCTAAAAAAGACTTAATTTCTTTTGGCTTACGAAGCACCAAATCATTAAATGCTTCGTAAGCACCTGTTTGTTTTAATTCTTCTAAAACAATACCATGTGCCTGCTCAATACATCTATCGCAAATATGCGCATCAATTCCTGCAATTAATAAATTAGTTTCGGGCTTTTTTCTGCCACAAAATGAACATTCTAATACTTCTTTTGCCATTTGTTTTTTTGGGTTAAAGGTGATGGGCAATGGGTAATGGGCAAACCTTTTACCTATAACCAATTACCAAACACCTTTTTTATTATCTTATTAATACTTCATCAATCATTCCATATGCTTTTGCTTCGTCTGCTTTCATCCAGTAATCTCTATCACTATCGTGATGTACTTTGTCTAAAGGTTGCCCTGAATGCTTAGAAATGATTTCGTATAATTCTGTTTTCAATTTTAAGATTTCTCTTGTTGTAATTTCTATATCCGATGCTTGCCCTTGAGCGCCTCCTAATGGTTGGTGGATCATCACTCTACTGTGTGGCAATGCACTTCTTTTTCCCTCAGCTCCTGCACATAATAATACGGCACCCATAGAAGCCGCCATTCCTGTACAAATTGTGGCCACATCTGGCTTAATAAACTGCATCGTATCATAAATACCTAAGCCAGCATATACCCCACCCCCTGGCGAGTTAATATATATTTGAATATCTTTTGCTGCATCTACGCTAGCTAAGAATAATAACTGTGCTTGTACAATATTTGCAATTTGATCGTCAATTCCTGTCCCTAAAAAGATGATTCTATCCATCATTAAACGCGAAAAAACATCAAGTTGAGAAACATTTAACTGACGTTCTTCCATGATATAAGGTGTCATTCCTATGGGTCCAATGGGCGTAATTTTACTTACTATTTTATCATAGTATATACTGTTTACACCGTGGTGCTTCGTAGCGTATTTTTTAAATTGCTGCGCCATTTCGTGCGTAGCTCTTGGGTCTTTTCCGTAATTCATAAATTAAGTTTAAAAGTTTATGTGTTTAAAAGTTTAACTAAAATCAAACTTAAAATTCATTAATGTTTTACAAAGGTCGGGCCTTTTAGTTTATATGACAAATGTCTTCAATAAAAAAGCGTCAAATCAAAGATTTAACGCTCAAATATACTACTTTTTTAGAATTAGTTATTATTTTAATTCGCCATACATGGCTTTAATAAAATCTTGATACGTAACTTCTTTTGATTTAGCTTTTACTTTTTCTTTAAATAGATTTAGCATTTTTTCGCTCATCACTTGGTCTGAAATTCTTTTGATTTCATCTTGATTAGAAAGTACACGAGCTACAATTCCATCAATTTCTTCATCAGAAGGATTTAATTGACCAAACTGCGCCATTTGCTTTTTAATCAATGAAGCTGTAAAATCTTTTAATTCTTCAAACTTAACTTGTAAATCATTCGCTAAGATTACTTTATTTTCTATCAATTGATAACGTAATCCTTTTTCTGAATTTGCATATTCTACTTCTGCTTGTTCTGGAGTTAATGGTGTTTCTCCAACTGTTTGAATCCATCTTTTTAAGAAATCTGATGGTAAATCAAATGAAGTTGATTCAATTAAGAAATCTGTAACGTCATTTAAAAATTTCTGATCTGCTTGTTGTGCAAATTGCGCTTCAGCATCTTCTTTGATTTTTGCTTTTAATTCTTCAAGAGACGTTACAACACCTTCACCAAATAATTTGTTAAATAAATCTGCTGTTAGTTCTGCTTTCTCAATAGCATCAATCGATTCAATTGTAAAAGTAACTTCAATATCTAAACCATGTGCGTCGTCATGTGCTACTTTTAAATAATCCATCAATTTATGATCATCATCAAACAAACCTTTCGTTTTTAAAGTAACTACATCGCCTATAGTTTTACCAATGAATGCTTTTGCTGCTTTTTTATCTTTAAAAATATCTAGTGTAATAACTGTTGAATTAGTTATTCCTTTTTCTTCGTTAAAAAAAGTTCCTTTAATTTCATTCCCATCTGCTACTACTGTTTGAGGAATTAATTTTCCATATTGTTTTTGAATTCTCTCAACTTGTTCATTCAATAAGGCATCATCAGCAACGATTTTATATTGAACCAACTTATTTTTAGCAGCTAAATCTACAGTAAATTCTGGTGCTAAACCTAATTCAAACTCAAACGTTAATGGTTCTGCGTCCCATGAAAAATCCTCTGTTTCTTTTGGCAATGGATTCCCTAAAATATCTAATTTTTCTTGAACTAAATAATCATTTAATGATTGTTGTAATAATTTATTCACTTCATCTGCCATGATTGCTTTCTCATATTGCTTTTTGATTAAGCTCATTGGCACGGCTCCTTTTCTAAATCCAGGGATTGAAGCATTTTTTTTGTAATCAGCTAATACCTTCTCTACTTTTTCAGCATAATCTTCTTTGCTGACAGCTACTTTTACAATAGCATTTAATGCATCTACCTGCTCTTTTGTAATATTCATTTTATTTGATTTTTGTAGTATAAAATTTGGGTGGCAAAATTATATAATTTTTACCACCCAAACAAGTTTTTAATCAATTGAATTTCATATAGATAATTAATTGTTTATTAATTGTAATATGGCACACCTTATCTTCATAGGGGTTTATCTCACAAAAGAATACTATCCTGTTTATTTGTGTTCGATGAGTTAATTGTTAGCAAACGAGTTTGTTTATGGCGATTTCAATTCGATAAATTATTGGTTTTAATCAACAAATATTTTATTAGATATAGATTGACCTATAGAAAGGAAAATACTAAATAAAAATGCCGTAAAAAAACTTGGAACACTAAATCCATCAACAAAATAATCTGTTAATAATACCATGATGGTATTAATTACTAACAAGAACAATCCTAACGTAAAAAAAGTTACAGGAATGGTAAGTAAGACTAATATGGGTTTTATAAATGTATTTAGTAGCGATAGAATTAGAGCTGTCGTAATTGCTGCCACAAAATTATCTACTCGTATGTGTAAAAAATAAGAAAATATGATAATCAATACAGTTGAAATTATCAGTTTTAAAATAGCGTTTTTCATATATATATTTATTTGTTAGCTTTAAAAAATACTACTTGCAAATATATAAAAAAGGCTGTCCGGTTTATTGGACAGCCTTATATTTATATTGATGATGTTCTTAATTTACTGGAACAATATTTATTCCTGGAAAATAAGACGGGTGATTTAAAGGTAAATTTGCATGATAATACGAGTTGATTACTTTAATAATTTCATTCGCTATTACAGCATAACCTCTAGCATTTGGATGAACTCCATCTAATGAGAATAACACTTGTCCTTCAGTAGTTGAACCACTAAAATAATCCGCTGTGTAGATTTGACCTGTTTCAATTCTTAACCCAGAAATTAATTGATTCATCACTGCATTCATATCTGCAACTGCTAAATGTTTAGTAGCGGCAATAGAAACAATAGCATTGTTATAGGCTGTCGTTGCAGCTGCTACTTTAGCTCTTTCATTTGCAGTTAAAACCCATTTGTTTGCCATAGGAAAAGAAACACCGTTTATGTTGATTCCTGCAGGAGCCGCTGAGTTTGTTGTACCAATAACTGATGATGCAGGTAAAACTACTAAGTCAGCAGAAGTTGTTTGGCGTGCTCTTCCGAAAACTGCACCAAATGCTGCTGCAGTTGCTGCACCTAACTGTGGCGTTAAAGCAGCTGTAATAGCCGCACTTCTATCTGTTGCATCTACATCAGTAATCAAAATAGGATTTGCTGCTGTAGCTGATAATGGATTAATACGATTAGGCTCTCCATAGGCTGTAAAAATAGCATCTAAAGGACCATACAACTGCGTGTTTAGCGCTGTAATGTTAGCAGATCCTCCTAAAGCTGCTGGAGAAATTGGATTATAAGGAACTCTAGTGAAATATGGAATTGATGTTACACTTGGAATAGTACATACGACTCCTTTTGCTCCACCATTAGTTAAAGTGTTAATGATATTAGTATATACACTAGCAAATACAGTACTATTTGTAATATCATTAGAGCCATAGGTAGCAGGATTCATATTTCCTGTTGCATTATGGTCTGCTGCTGCAGTAGTTCCGTTAGCTGCTGCTCCACCATTTGTAGCATAAGCTAAAACATCATTAGAACCAATCCAATTTGTAAAGAATGTTGGATTTTTTGACATAGCATCACCTAAAACAGTTGCTGATGGCGTAGTTGCATGTCTTACAAAATAAGGATTAGCTTGACCTAAGGCTACTCCTGCTAAATTTCCATAACCTGCTGCAAGTAAATGAAATGATTTTGCACCCGGCACACCCATATTATTGTATGCTTTTGCTTGTAAATTAGAAACTTCAATTGTAGGTGTTCCTACAATATTTTCTGGACGACCTTGAGAAGCATCAATTACTAATCTTGTTGTTCCTACTTGAGTTCCGCCTAAAAGCAAACCTCCCAGATTATTAACATCATCTGCATATGAAGGCTGTGTAAATTCTCCACCGCCTACCAATGCAAATTTTTGCGCTAATAAATTAGGATAAGAATACGTTTGTCCTACTCTTGATACTGTTCCATCCATATAACCTGCTGTTAATGAATTTCCTACAGCTACATATCTTGAAAAATCTGCTTCTCCAGATGTATAATTTGCATCAACAGCGTTTTCAAATTCTGGCTCACAGCTAGCAAAACCTATTGCTAAAGCTGATAATAATATAAATTTATTTTTTTTCATTTGTGTCAAATTTTAAATTAGAAGCTATACGAAACACCTACACCAGGAGAAAATACAGATGATTTGTATGTTCCACCAAACGGAATAGCATTTCCATTTTCATAATAATAATTATATGAGTTGTTGATTTCGTCAAAATGTAGATATAAGAATGAGAAGTCAACTCCTAAATTTTTGTTTAATTTATAAGTTAAACCTCCTGTATATCCTGTAGAATTATTTCTTGGTGTTTCAGGTGCAAAATAACCATTTTGAACTGGACTTTGGTCAAAATACCATCCTGCTCTAAATGTAAATTTATCATTAGCGATATATTGTGCTCCTAAACGATATGAATTCGAATCTTTATAATTTCTTGGATTGTTTGACACATTCCCATTAGCAAAATTAACTGTTAATGCTTTATAAACACTCCATTTTGTATGGTTGTAATCAAATGCGAATAACCATTTATCTGATGCTTTATATGAAATACCTGCAGTAATTTCAGCTGGCAATGGTAAATCTGCATCAAAAGTAGTGTTTGCTAATTGAGCTGTTGCAAATCCAGGAACATCATTAAATGTTGCTGCTCCACCTCTTGCTTCCATTATAATTTCAGAACGGTAATCAAATCCTAATGTAAAATCTTTTGCTGGTTTAAACATAAAACCAACATTATATCCCCAAGCTGTAATTCCTTGCGCATCTAAATTAACATCTGTTGGTTGTCCATTATTAGAATATAATGGATTAGTAGATAGGTTTCTATCAAATTTAACCCCTCCCGTAGCAAGAATTGGTCCACCACCTATACTAAAAACATCGCCTACTTTGAAAGAAACTGTAGGCTGAACAAATATTGCTTCTAATTTGATATTATTAACTAAGTGTGCTCCCTGCCAATCTTGATTCCATTTTACTGTAGAACCATATGGTGTGTAAACTGCTAAACCTGCAGATATAAATTTATTAATTTTATAAGTAGCATACAAACTAAATGGCGTACCCATGTTATTAGTATTTGCCTGCCAGTTATACATCGAATTTTGAAATGCTGTTTTAGCAAATAAAACATTTCCACCCACAGATAAGTTGAATTTTTTATCTAAAAAAGACATCCCTGCAGGGTTAAAAAACGCTACCTCTGCACTATTTACAACTGCTACTCCGGTATGACCCATAGCTAATTGTTTTTGACCTTGCATACTCACTCTATATCCGCCAGCAAACATAGTAGCCGAAGCCAAAGTCATTAAAGATAAAGAAAATAATTTTCTCATAATTTGAATAATATTAGTTTATTTTAGTTCAATACAAGTTTCAAAATTAACATAAATTATGAATATTACAATTTTTTTAACTAAAATATTATGCGTTCATAATAATTAGCTGATAAATTTTTGTACTTCGTAAAAAAAGGCTTCAGGATTTTCTGCATGAAGCCAATGACCTGAATTGGGCACCGTAACAATAGTCGCTTTAGGGAAATGATAATAAATTGTTTCAAAATCTGCATCTGTTATGTAATCTGATTTATCACCTCTTAAAAAGAGTGTTTCACCAAAAAAATGAGCATTCAAAGGCAATGCTGTGCCAATTTCTTCAATTTTTTCGTTGAAAACATTTAAATTAAATCTAAAACCTAGTGTGTCAGGCGTAATACGGAACAAATTTTTCAATAAAAATTGTTTTGTGCCAAAATCGGAGATGTACGTTGAAAAAATTGTTTCTACATCTCCGCGGGATGGATTTTTTGAAAAATCTACTGCATTTAAAGCAGCTAGAATTTTTTGATGATGTGGTGCGTAATATTTTGGGGCAATATCTGCCACAATTAATTTTTCAACCATTTGTGGATATACTGTAGAAAATAGCATAACTACTTTACCACCCATTGAATGACCTAATAAAATGGCTTTTTCAATGTGATGAAAATCCAAATAATTTTTCACATCCTGAACCATTACGTCATAATTAAATGCATCATCATGAAAACTTTTTCCATGATTTCGCATATCTAAAGCATGAACCTGAAAACCTAATGCTGCAAATTGTGTGCTTAACGTTTTCCAATTGTCCGA